>JASFUL010000275.1:0-7222 GCA_050050315.1 Gemmatimonadota bacterium | reverse complement strand
TCCGCCGGGGGGAGCCCACGCTGCCCGGACGACGACCGCTACACATGTCCCACGCGCTCCCGGCCCGCCGCGACGATCTCCTCGAGACGGGCGAGGTCGCGGCGGAGGAGGCGCCGTCCGTTGGAAGTCGCCCGCCAGTAGGCTCGGCGAGGATCCGTCGCCTCGGGGGGCGGGTCGACCTCCCGAACCAGCCCCGCCTCTCCCAGGCGTTCCAGCGCTCGATACACCGCCTGCACGCCGAAGCCCGGGCGGCCAGGCGAGCGCGCACGCTCCTCCTGGAAGATGGCGTAGCCGTGACGGGCCTGGTCGGTCGTGCCGACCAGCACGGCGCGCTCGACCCAGCGGAGGGGCACGGAAGGGCCGCTGATCCTCATGACCCCCTTCCGGCCGCCTCCATGGCCCTTCGGAGGTCGGCGACGGTCCCGGCCCGGCCATGCACGCCCACGATGCTCGTCACCGGCCAGTCCAGGGTCTGGATCAGTCGGTCCAGGGCCCTCGTCTGAGGCCGTGCGGGCTCGATGCCTCCTTCCGGAGGGAAGCGGACCAGGTCGCCCTGAAAGACGACGCCGGCGGAAGGAACGAGGACGACCAGGTGCTCGGCGACGTGTGGGTGGGGGCCCACGTCTCGCAGGACGACCGGCGTGTCTCCCTGGAACCGGTGTTCCCCCACGACCGTCTCGACGAGCGGAGGAGCGTCGGCGGGGACAGCCCCCGTCACCCGGCGCGGGGCCGTGGCGACGTCGCGAACGAAGTCGACGTTGCCCTGCGTCGTCCACACTCTGATCCCGGCCCGTACGAACGCTCCCAGACCTCCGGCATGGTCACTGTGGTGGTGAGTGATCACGCCGTGGATCACGGGCTTCCCGACCTGCCGTTCAGCTTCCCTCAGGACCGCAGCGACTGCGTGCTCCGGGGCCGGCGCCTCGGCCACGAGCAGTCCCTCACCCAGGTCGACGACGAGCATCCGATAGCCCGGAGCCGCCGGTGAGGTGGCGGTCCAGACTCCCTCCTCGACGGGCTCGAGAGTCGCTCCGTCGTCGGACGCCGGGTCCCGGCTGCCCCCGGTATGCGGCGCCGGCCCAGCTCGCGCCGCCAGCGCGCTGTCCAAGGCCGCGAAGGCGCGCTCCAACGACGGTCCCGAGCTCGCGACGGAGTCGACGATCATCTCGGCCAGGGGACGTCCGGCCACCGTCACCCGGGTACGGGCCGGGAGGAAGAGACCGTCCCGCACCTCCCAGTTCTCCCAGGCCGTCCGCTCCACTGCATCGCCGTACCGGACATGGTCCACCAATCGATCCACCGAGAGGGGGAGCGCGGTCTCGGTGTCCACGTAGAGCGAAGCGAGCTCGCCAGAGGGATCGGCGTAGGAGACGACGTGGGCCAGGCGGTCTCCGACCCGATCTGTGCCCAGGTGCCGGACGTCGGCCGGTTCCCCGATGGCATCCTGGAGCACGAGGTGCGGCAGTCGGCGTCGCAGCGGGCTCAGTCGCGCCGGGGTCAGACCGTCGCTCCAGCGGGCGCTACCCCCGTTGAAGTCGCGCACCACACCTCCAGTCGGGCCCGCGGCCTGCTCGACGTGGCGGACGAAGTCCGGCCACCACGCGCGGTACTCCACGGCGACACGATCGGAAGAAAGGTCGAAGGCGATCCGCTCCTCGGCCCGCAAGGTATCGTATGGGGGGTCCGCGAGTCGGCTCTGCTCGATCTGGAGATTCACGCTCGAGATCCACAGGACGAGCCGGTCCAGCGAGTCGGGCCGCGGGCTTCGCTCCGTCAGGGCGGCCTCGGCGCGCTCCAGGACGTCGAGGGCGCGCGCCTGAGCTTCGAGGGTCCGGGGCGCAACCCTCGGCTCCTGCGCGGGGACGGCGCTGGGAACGATGGCGGATGAGAATGACGCCAGGAGGGCGAGATCGCGCAGCGTGGGGGACCGCGACCTGCGTCGCAGCCCGCCCCGTGGTCCCGCAAGGGCGTCCCGCGGCCTCCAACCGAGCACTCGGGTCAGGGTCCTCGCATCCGGGTGTGCAGTGAGATGGATCATCGACGAAGGCTACCGGGCCGCCCCCGCCGAGCTCAATGTCCCCGTTCTGGGTCGGACTCCAGGAGCTCCGACAGGGACCGCATGGCTACCGAACCGGACCCGGCGTTGCCGTCGAGCCTTTCGGGGGCATCGTCCGGGTGCCGGCCGTCCGGAGGAAGGAAGCGGGCGGGAATGGGATGGCGTTCCGACTCGCCCATCCACATGACGCCGACGATCCACCACCGCTGCCCGTCGTAGTGGAGCTGCATGCTGTTCACGCCGCGGCCACCTCGACCGGATCCGCCGCCGCGCGACCACTCGTAGGTGCTGAAGAGCTGGACCATCGGCCCGAATCGGTGCACCTCGCGGTGGATCTCGCGCTCCAGGAAGCCCGCGCTCAGGAATCCGTTCGACTCGGCCGCGTAGGTGCCGTGGCTCACCCGCCGCGCCGTCGCGCCCCCGTTCGGGCGAGGTTCCAGGATCGTGAATCGAACGTCCGCCACGTAGAGGGTGCTGTCGCGGCTCCAGTCGGCCTCTCCGCCGGGCTCGGTGGAGACGACGTCGTAGAAGGCCGCCACGATGCCGTCCAGGGTCTCCACGTCCTCGCGGCGAGGCGCGTCGTCGCTCAGCCCCTGGGCCTCGAGGGGGCTCGCCAGGGGCCGGAACGCCGCGAGCAAGGCAGCGCTCAGGGCCAGCGCGCAGGAAGCCGCGCAGCGCCGGCGCTGGGAGTCGCGCATGAATCGCGGGGGGTCGGAGAGAGGGGTCAAGAGAGCGACTCTCCGAGTCGTCGTTCGAGCTCGACTCGGCGGGTCCGGGACAGCTTCAACTGCGTGCCGTCGTCCAGCATGACGGACCAGTCGCCATGGGAGCGATGCCGTAACTCGGTCACACGGGACAGATTCACCAGCGCCGAGCGGTGGATGCGGACGAAATCGTGGGGCTCCAGCCGCTCGGTCAGGGCTGAAAGACTCTCTCGTACGAGGTGCTCGTCCTTCCCCACGTGGATGTGGGCATATACCCCGTCGGCCTCGACCCAATCGATGTCCTGCGGATCCAGGAGCAGCGTCCGGCTGCCGTCGCGCACGACGATCCGGTCCACCATCGCATCCGCCGCAGGCCTCGAGGTCGGATGCGCCGACGGCGCGGAGCTCCTGTGGGGGTCTCCGCTGAGCACCTCGACCAGCTCGCGCAGCGCGGCGGTCGCCGCTTCCAGGTCGGGGTCCCGGGCGCGCGCCTTCGCTCGCGCGAGCGCCGTCCGGAACCGAGCGTCGGAGAACGGCTTGAGAAGGTAATCCACCGCGGCTACATCGAAGGCGTCCAGGGCGAAGTGATCGTACGCGGTGACGAAGACGATGGCAGGCGGAGCGTCACCCGCCAGGGCCTCGAGGACCTCGAGGCCGTCCATGCCCGGCATCCTTATGTCCAGGAAGACCACGTCCGGCTGGGCCTCCCTGAGCACGTGGGGCGCGGATGGGCCTGCCGTTTCAGCCACAACGTGGACCTCGGGGTCTTGTGCGAGGAGCGTTCGGAGCGTCCGTCGGGCCCGCTCCTCGTCCTCGACGATGGCGACGCGCAAGGGATCGGCGATGTACCCCGAGGCAGCGCTCTCAGCCATCGGCCTCTCCGGGGACCAGCGTGGGTCGAAGCGAGGATCGTTCGGTGCCCGCTGCCGCATTCGGGATGGCACCGTTCGTCGAAGCATGCCCACCGGATCCCGAGCCCGGGGTGGCATGGACCTCTCGCACTCGCCACGCCGGGATCTCGATCCGTGCACGGGTGCCGCCGCGGGGGACGGGCTCGAGGCACAGCGTGAAGTCGCCGTCGTAGAGCTCGTTCAGCCGTTCCCGCGTGTTTCGGAGGCCGATGCCCTCCTCGCCACGCTCATCCGGGGGGCCGGGGCCATCGTCGGTCACCTCCATCACGAGGCGGCCGCGCGCGATCCGGGCCGCGATCTCGATGGTTCCGCTCCCTTCCGTGGCCGCGCTTCCGTGGGCGACGGCGTTTTCGACGAGCGGCTGCAGGGCCAGGTGTGGGACCAGGACGGTGCGCGCCCCCTCGTCTACGCTCGTGTGGACCCGAAGGCGCGGTCCGTACCGGGCCTGCTGGATCTTGAGATACGAAAGCGCGAATTGGACCTCCTCCTCGACGGTCACCTCGGCCTGCTCGCTCCGCCGCAGCGAACGCCGGAGCAGCTCGCCCAGCTCGCTCACGGTTTCGACCGCTGTGTCCCTGTCGCCGTCGCGGAGCAGTCCGCCCACGGCGTGGAGCGCGTTGAAGAGGAAGTGCGGGTGAAGCTGCATCTGGAGGTTTCGCAGTCGCTCCCGGGCCAGCATGGCCTCGAGGTGGACCTGCGCGGTGCGGCGCTGGTCTCGGTCCCGCAGATGGAGCCGCACATGGTGGAGTCCCAGCACCGACGCGTAGACCACCGCCACGGTCGCGCCTTCGTGGACGAGCTGAACGAGGAACGTCTCGTCGGGGCTGCCGAGGATGAAGTATGCGCCGGCGGCGTGGCCGGCAGTGGTGGTCACGACCGTATGGGCCACCAGGACCAGCCCCATCGCACCGAGATGGAGCAGGACGGCAGGCCACATGGCGGCGGCCCCGAAACCCCATCGCCGGTCGAGGGCCACCACGAGGGGCACGACCGGAATCCAGAGACCCCAGCGGAGCAGCTCGGTAGCCAGGAGGGTGGGCAGCGGTTCAGCTACGCCTTTCAGTGTCAGGGAGAGGTAGACCCGGCTGGTCGTGACCAGCGAGAGGCCGGCGAGAGCGGCCACCACGATCCACGGCCTCATGGGCCACGCGGGAAGGTGGGCCTCGGACGTGGCGGCGGGCGGGTCGGGTGCGCGGAACATCGGGAATCCTCGTTGGCTACCGATCGTCTGTTGGTTCCGGTGGGGTCCGGCGAAGGTCCGGACGGGCCGGGAGGCGGGCCTGGGAAAGTCAGAACGCCCGAAAGGTGTGAACGTACTTCACGAGTAGCGTGCGGTCATCCACATCGGGCAGGATTCGGTCGGGCCCGTGACGCTCCACGTTCCGGACTTCGTTGAGCACCAGCCAGAGGTCGCGCCCTTCGGCGAAGTTGTAGCGCGCGCGGAGGTTCCCGACCAGGGCGCCGGCCGCCGAGTTGTACTGGATGAAGGTCTCGGTCGAGAGGTGGCGGTCCAGCGCGATCCTCGCCCGCAGCCTCACGACCGCGGCGTCGAACGACTCTCGGCGGCTACCGAAGCGCAGACGCGAGTGCTCGAGATCCGTGCTCAACTCGAGCCGAGGTGACGCCCTCCACCGGGGCGAGAGGGTGGCCGACACGATGGTGCCGTCGAAGAACTGTCCTGCTCGACCGAACAGGCTGGCGGAGAGTGGTGACGAAGGGGGAGTGCGGGCGAATACCCGGGTCCAGACGAACTGGTGGCGACCCGCCGGCACATCGACCCCCTCAGCGAGGCCGAACGACTCCACCAGGTCTTCCCTCGTTGCGACGACACCCCCGTTGACGATGGTGCCGTCCTTGAGCTCCAGCTCCCATCCGGCAGAGACTTCTCCCGTCTCGAAGACGCCATCCGAGTCCCGGACCAGCCATGACGCCTCGATGCGGGGGCCCCAGCGGTGGACGGCCGACGACTCCGGTGGGAGGAAGCCCCACGTGAGCCGGCCGGAGAGCTCCCGGTAGTCTCCGCGCCGAACGAACCCCATGGCAGGGTCATATGCACGACCGGTCCGGCTGAGACCGAGCTGATAGCCGAGTCCTCTCGTCCCGCGGTTCTCCAGGAGGAGCTGGGCCGATGACGAAGACCACCCGCCCTCCCCGTTCCTGAGGTTCAGAGCCCATCGGGCGGAGACGATACGACCGTCGGGGAGGCGGAGGCTCCCGTCGACGCCCAGCGCGAGGTCGGAGTTCCCGGGGCCTGTGCGCGACGTCAGCATCGCCCCGAGGTAGGAGAGGTCGTTCAGGACCCTCCGCCGCACGCGTGTGGCGCCGAAGGTCTCGCCAGAGGCCGGCGCCCCGGCATCGGTCCGCATGAGGAGCGATCCCACGTCCCACTCCCCCATACGACCCGTCAGGCGGGCGCCTCCGAGGATGCGCACCTGCTCGCCGTTCACGATTCCGATCCGTCGGCTGTGAAACAGACGGTCACCCCGCCCGGTGCGGAAGTCGAAGAGCCCTGCGCGCTCCTGGAAGAACTGCCGCTTCTCGGGAAGGAAGAGATCGAAGCGGGTGAGATTGACCTGCTCGTCGTCGGCCTCCACCTGCGCGAAGTCTGGATTCACGGTCAGATCGACGTTCAGGTTCTCCGAGGGCGCGAAGCGCACATCGCCGCCGACGTCGATCCTGGAGCGGTCGTCGACCGGATGGCCGCCATCGACTTCCGTGCCCCAATCGCGCTCAACACCGCCTGACAGGTAGGGAGAAACGTGCACGGGTCGTGCGGGGCGGACGCCTTCGAGCACCACGTCCCGCGCGAGCGACGGCTTGTTCATTCCGAGGTTCCACGACGGCTCGACCGCCGGGAAGGTCGAGGACTCGTTGTGGCGGGCCAGGAAGCGATGGACGAGCATCCCCATGACGACCCGTCCGCCCACGGGCTGGAAGCGCAGGCTGGAGAAGGGGATTCGCATCTCCACCGTCCAGCCGCGGGGGCCTCGCGACGTCTCGGCGTCCCAATGGGCGTTCCATGACTCGTTGACCGGGAACCCCCATGTGAATTCCGCGTCGTTCGTGACCTGGGCGTCGATCCGCACCCCGGCCGGATTCACCGAGAACACGACACCCGTCTCGTTGTCGTTCCAGGTGTCGAGAAGGACCTCGAGGATGTCGTCGTCGGCCCATTCGTCTCGCACGTACGTGTGGACCACGGGGCCCGACGGATGGGGGGACTCGAGCCGGCCCCCGACATAGAGATACTGCTCGTCGTAGGTCACTCGGACGTCCGTGGCCGCGGCCGGCGAGAGGCCGGCGGTCGGACGCATCGTGACGAGCGGCAGGCGATCGGCGCCGGCCCAGGCCACCTCGTTCAGCATCCCATCCATCTCGATCGGGCCCGTCGTCGGGCTCAGGACCAGCGGGTCGGGCTCGCGCACATCCCCCGTCAGGGGGGGCGAGCTGTCCGTGGGGCTGCTGTCCGTAGGCAATCCGGGGTCCCCGTCCCCACGGATCAACTGGAACGGGAGCGGCGGCTCGTCGGCCACGCAGGACCGCTCGAGCTC
>JASFUL010000274.1:0-7247 GCA_050050315.1 Gemmatimonadota bacterium | reverse complement strand
GCTCGAGCCCCTCGACCGTACCGTCGTACAGGTTCCGGTGGGTGACGCGGAGCTCCAGGGCCCCGGGAACCGCCCTGTCCTCGGCCTCGACGGCGAAGCCGTGGTTCTGGGCCGTGATCTCCACGGTCCCACGGTCCAGGTGCTTCACCGGATGGTTCCCCCCGTGGTGGCCGAAGGGAAGCTTGAAGGTGTGACCCCCGAACGCCCGGGCGATGAGCTGGTGGCCCAGACAGATGCCGAACACGGGAACCCCCGCCTCGGAGAGGCGCAGGATCGCCTCCCGGGCCTGGTCGACCGCGTCCGGATCGCCGGGGCCGTTCGACACGAACAGCCCGTCGGGACGGCGGGCGGCGATCTCGTCCGCCGACGTGCCTCCCGGCACCACCTCGACCCTGCACCCCCGCTCGGCGAGGAGCCGGGGCGAGTGGGCCTTCACGCCGAAGTCGTAGCTCAGAACGTGGAAGCGTTCCTGCCCCACCGCCGCCACCTCGTAGGGCTCGTCGGTCGAGACCCGGGTGGCCAGGTCCAGGCCCTCCATCCTGGGGTGGGCGTGGATCCGCTCCAGCAGGTCGTCGGGATCGGCGTCGCCGGGGGCGATGGCCCCGCGCATGGCGCCCCGCGAGCGAATGTGACGCGTCAGGGCGCGCGTGTCGATGTCCTGGATGCCCACGACGCCGTGCTCCTCCAGGTACGCCTGCAGGGTCGACGAGGCCCGCCACGAGCTGTGGTCCCGACACGCTTCCCGGACCACGAAGCCGGCCACCCGGGGGCCGTCCGACTCCTCGTCCTGGTCGTTGACCCCGTAGTTGCCGATCAGCGGGTACGTCATGGTGACGAGCTGGCCGGTGTAGGACGGGTCGGTGAGGATCTCCTGGTACCCCGTCATCGAGGTGTTGAACACGACCTCGCCGAGGGCGGGCCCCGGGACTCCGAGGCGGCTTCCGTCGAAGCGGCGGCCGTCCTCCAGGAGAAGGTAGGCGGCGTCGGACAGGGTGGCCTCCGTGAGAGGTGGGCTTCTCGGGCGGCCCGAATGTAATACCTTTGTGCCCGCCGCTCACCCGGGTCGATCGCTCGGACGGGACCCGACCGGCCTTCACGAGCCCCGGGAGCGGAACCGTCCCAGGCGCTCGTTCCACCGCATCCCCCCGGCACCGACCCCATGACCGACCGCCCCCTCGTCCACGTCCACGCCGACGAGTCGTGCCTCGGCAACCAGTTCAAGGGCCGCGCCAATCCGGGGGGCGCCGCCGGCCTCGTGGAGGTGTGGACCGCCGGTCGCTGGCACCGCCGGGACTACTGGGTCTCGGCGTCCGACACCACCAACAACCGGATGGCCATCCTGAGCGCCATCGAGGCCCTCCGCCTCCTCACCCGCCCCTGCCGCGTTCGCTTCGTCTCCGACAGCCAGTACCTCGTGAAGGGGATGCGCGAGTGGCTACCGGGGTGGAAGGCGAGGGGGTGGAAGCGGAAGAAGGGACCCATCGAGAACCTCCGCTACTGGAAACGCCTCGACGGGGAGGCGGCGCGCCACGAGGTGGAGTGGGAGTGGATCCGGGGTCACGCCGGGCACCCCAGGAACGAGTACGCCAACGATCTCGCCGTCCGGGCCGCCCGCGAGCAGGACGCGAGCGGCGGGCTGGTGGAATCCGGATTCCAGGAGTGGCTCGAGGAGCAGCGGGACAAGCACGAGAAGTACCTGGACTTCTTCGAGTTCCTGCCGCCGGAAGAGGAACGGGGGGGATAAAAAGAAGCGAAGCCCTCGAGGACGATACGCCGTCCACGAGGGCTTCGAATCACTGGCGGAACCCAGCGCTCACTTGGATCCATCCGCGTACGGATGGCGAGTTGGGTCCCTCGCTACCCGGATCTCACGCGCGGTCGCGCACTCTCCGGGCGCCTCCGAGCTCAGAGGCAATCGGTGAAGGCCAGTGACCTCTCCACCGTCTCACCGTCGGTCCAAGTCCTCCGGCGAGCAGCTGGCCAGCGCCGTCGCGCCGAGTCCAGCGTTGCGCCTTCTCATCGTCGGTTGGATGCCCAACGGCATCGGGATCGACGAACCGCTTCGATGACGCACCACCAGTCTAGGGTCCTCGCCGATCGGCCGCAAGCCCCTCCGGCCCATGGGACCGTCGATTCGGTAATAGGCTACAAATGCAAGTAAGCCAACGGGTTACATGGATGTTACGCACCCATTCGACGACCGACCCTCCACGACGTAAACACATCCTTACGCGCCCGTGATCCGCCGCGAGCTGCGACGCCTCCGAAAAGGAATCGAAAAAACGGGGATCCCCACCGGAGAGATATCAGCGCGGCATGTGTTGTCTGGACAACGTCATGGGGGGGAAGCGCCCCGGGGGGGGCCTCCGAGGAGCGTCCTGCCGAACCGGTCCGCGAACCGATGGGCCACCGCTCCCTCCACTTCCGGGAGGGGCACCGGCCGGCCCAGGAGGCGCTCCAGGGACGTCACGTCCCGGTCGGGGATCCCGCAGGGGACGATGGTCCCGAAGAAGGCGAGGTCGGTGTTGACGTTCAGCGCGAAGCCGTGGGACGTGATCCACCCCGAGGACACGCGCACCCCGATCGCCGCGACCTTGCCGGCGGCCGTCCAGACGCCGGTGTAGCCTTCGCTCCGGCGACCCGGGATGCCCCACTCGGCCAGGACGTCGATCAGGACGCCCTCGAGGTCCCGGAGGTAGCGGTGGAGGTCCTTGCGGTCGGGCTTGAGGTCGAGGATGGGATAGCCCACGAGCTGCCCCGGCCCGTGGTAGGTGACATCGCCTCCCCTCCCCGTCTCGTGGAGCTCGATGCCCAGCTCCGCTCGCTCGGCCTCGTTCACCAGGACGTGCTCGTCCGCCGAGCCGCTCCCCAGGGTGATGACGTGGGGGTGCTCCAGGAGCAGGAGGGTGTCGGGGATCCGCCCGGCACGCCGCTCCCGGACCAGGCGCGACTGGAGGGCGAGGGCCCGAGCATACGGGACGGTGCCCAGCCGGCGCGTCTCGAGCACGGGCGGTCCGGATCCCGCCTCCCCCGGTCTCTCCTGGGTCATCCCACGGTCGAGCTCAGGCGTCCTCCGGGAAGTCCTCCAGGACCTCCTTGAGCCGCGCCAGGAAGCGGGCGGCGTCGGCACCGTCGACGATGCGGTGATCGTACCCGAGGCTGAAGATGCAGCGCTTCCGGATGGCGATGGAGTCGCTCCCCGTCTCGGGGTCCTCCACCACGACCGGCCGCTTCTCGATGGCGCCGGTGCCCAGGATGGCGGCCGTGCCCTTGGGAATGATGGGCATCCCGACCATGGTGCCCAGCACGCCCGGGTTGGTAATCGAGAAAGTGGCGCCCTGGATCTCGTCCGGAGAGAGCTGGCGGTCCCGGGCGCGACCAGCCAGGTCGACGATCTTCTTGCCGACTCCCACCAGGCTCAGGTCGTCGGCGTCGCGGATGACGGGAACGATGAGGCCCGGATCGAGGTCCACGGCGATGCCGAGGTTCACGTTGCCGCGGTAGATGATGTTGTTCCCCGAGACCGTCCCGTTCACCATGGGGAACTCCCGGAGCACCCGGGCGCACGCCCAGGCCACGAATGCCGTGAAGCTCACCCTGGCCCCCTGCTCCTCCCACCGCTTCTTGTGCTCCCTCCGGATCCGATCGACGCGCGTGAAGTCGATCTCGATGAACGAGTGGACGTGGGGGGCGACCCGCTTGGCCAGCACCATGTGCTCGGCGGTGAGGCGCCGGATCTTGTCCATCGGCTCCACGTCGTCCGCGTCCCGCACCGGGAACTCGGGATGCTGGACCTGGGAGTAGAACGCGGTCCAGAGATCGGACGGGGCCGCGCTCGGGGCCCGAGCGGCCGCCGGCGCCGGCGCCGGCTTCCCGGCCGGCTTCGCCTCCTCCTTCTTCGCGGCCTTCCGCTCCTCGGCTTCGCCGGACTCGATGAACGCCAGGATGTCCTGCTTCGTCACGCGTCCAGCGTGCCCCGTCCCCTGCACGTCCGCGATATCGATGTCGTGCTCCGCGGCGATCTTCCGCACCACGGGCGTCGAGCGCGTCCGCAGCCGCTCCTCGGCGGTCTCCGCCTCGCCGGCCGCCCCGGACGACTCCGGGGCCTCGGCCTCCTCCTCGGGCTCGGCCGCCTCCGTCCCGGCTGCCTCCTCGGCCGCCTCCTCCGGCGCATCGGCCTCGGCGACCGCGGCGGCGCCGCCGTCCTGCGAAGGCGCGCCGCCCTCGGTGTCGATGTAGGCCACGATCGTGCCGACCTCCACCGTCTCTCCCTCCTGCACCCCGATCTCCACGATCGTGCCCGCCGCGGGCGCGGGGATTTCAGCGTCGACCTTGTCGGTCGAGATTTCGAGGATGGGCTCGTCACGCTCCACGGAGTCGCCGACCTCCTTGAGCCACTTGGAGACCGTACCCTCGGCGATGGACTCGCCCATCTGGGGCATGGGAACTTCGATCCGGGACACGCCGCTACTCCGTTGTTCGGTTCATCGCTGTCGGTCGGGGCCGCCTCGGGCTACCCGGGGACGCGCCACCGGTTTCGGATCTTCCGGCCTTCAGTACGCCGCCAGGTAGCGCAGGGCCTTCACCACGTCGTCCACCTGGGGCAGGAAGTAGTCCTCGAGGGTCCCCGCGTAGGGAACGGGGCTGTCGATCGCGGTGACCCGGAGGACCGGCGCGTCGAGCCACTCGAACGCCCGCTCGCTGATGCGCATGCAGATCTCGCCGGCGATCCCTCCGGTCCGCGTATCCTCGTGGACGACCAGGACCCTGCCGGTCCGCCGGACGCTCTCCACGATCCGTTCCTCGTCCAGCGGAAGGAGGGTGCGCAGGTCGACGACCTCGACCTCCACGCCGTCTTCCTCGGCCAGCCGCTCGGCCGCCTCGACGCTCTCGTGGACCATGGCCCCGTAGGTGACCACGCTCACGTCGTCGCCCTCTCGCACGGTGGCCGCCCGCCCCAGCGGTACGACGTAGTCCTCGTCCGGGAGGGTCTGCCGCAGGCGCGGGGCCCGGTAGAGCCCCTTGTGCTCCTCGAAGATGACGGGGTCGTCGCTCCGGATGGCGGCCTTGAGCAGCCCCTTGGCGTCGTAGGGAGTGGAGGGGTACACGATCTTGAGACCGGGAGTGTGGAAGAAGGCCATCTCCACGTTCTGGGAGTGGAACGGCCCGCCCCGGTTGCCCCCGCCCACGGGTCCCCGGATGACGACCGGAACGGGTCCGGAGCCGCGGTAGCGGGAGGTGGCGATGTAGTTGGTGATGACGTCGTAGGCGGGCGAGATGAAGTCCATGAACTGCATCTCGACCACCGGCCGGAGTCCCATGTGGGCGGCACCGGCGGCCGCCCCGGTGAACCCTCCCTCGGCGATGGGCGTGTCGATGACGCGGTCCTCGCCGAAGCGGTCCTGGAAGTCGCGGGTGACCTTGAACGCGCCTCCGTAGACCCCGATGTCCTCCCCCATCAGGAAGACCCGGTCGTCCCGCTCCATCTCGTCCCAGAGCGCCTCGCTGATGGCTTCGAGGAACGTCACGGGCTCGCCACGGGACGTCTTCGAGACGTGTTCGGGCCGTGCGTCCGGGCCGCTCACCTCCGCCGCCTCCATCGCCACATCGCCTTCCTCGCTGCTCTCGCTGGAATGGGGATTCGCCCCGTGGTCCCCGCGATGCGCCTCCCGGCATCCGCGGGCGGATGATCGGGGTGGCTACGGGCCCCCGGGCTCGACCGGGTCCCGCCGGGTCCACGGCGCCGGGATCGCAACGTCGGAGTAGACCCCGGACAGGGCGTCCGCCGGCACCGGCAGGGGGTCGGCCACGGCCTGCTCGGCCGCCGCGTGCACTTCGTCGTGGATCCGCTCCCGGCGGGCGTGGAGCTCGCCCTCGTCGGCCCATCCCTCTTCGATCACCCGACGCCGGTAGCGTTCGAGGGGGTCCCGCGCCGCCCACTCCTCCAGCTCGCCGGGATCCACGTAGTCCTGGGGATCGTGCTGGGCGTGCCCGAGCCGACGGTAGTAGCGCAGCTCGACGAGCTGGGTGCCCTCGCCGGCCCGGGCCCGCGCCGCCGCCTCGCCCACGGCGTCGTGCACCGCCAGGACGTCCGTTCCATCGACCGAGACCCCGGTGACCCCGTAGGCCGGAGCCTTCTCGACGAAGCTCCCGACCCGGGTCTGTTTGCGGGTCGGGGTCGAGAAGGCCCACTGGTTGGCCTCCACCAGCAGGATCATGGGGCAGCGTTGCACGGCGGCGAAGTGCAGGCCTTCGTGCCAGGCCCCGGTGGACGTCGCCCCGTCCCCGTAGAAGACCGCGCCGACCCGGTCCTCGCCCCGCATGCGGAAGGAGAGCGTGATGCCGGCCATGACCTCGACCATGGTTCCGAGGGGGGACACCGGGCCGATGAAGCCGCGCTGGAAGTCCGTGAAGTGGACGTTGGCCTCCTTCCCCGCGGTGGGACCGGTCCCGCGCGCCGTGTACTGCTGGAAGTACTCCAGGGGCGTGCCGCCGAAGAGGAGGAGCGCGCCCGTCTCACGGATCGTCTGGGCGAGGAGGTCGCCCGTTCCGTCCGTCCGGCGCCGGAGCGCGTAGGCGGTGCCCACCGCCCCGGCCTCCTGACCCAGGCCGCGGTACACGCCGCCGCCGATCTGGCCCTGTCGGTGCAGCAGCTCGAGGCGCTCTTCGGTCGCCCTGGCCCGCTCGAGGGCGTCGTGGATCTCGAGGAGCTGCTCGCGATCGAGACCCGAGGCGAGCGGGTCAGCCATGAAGGCCGGTCAGCCGCCCGATCCTTCGCCTTCCCCGCCGGCGCCCCCACCCTCCTCGGGAAGGAGGGGCTGCACGTCCCCCGCGCCCCCGGCGTCTCCACCCTGAGCTCCCTCGGCGGCACCGCCCGGAAGGACGGGCTCGGGAGCCGCCTGGGTCTGGGTCGGGGTCTCCTGCTGCTGTTGCTGGAGGATCGAGGTCGGCTGCTGCGAGCGGGAGGACATGATCGAGAGGACCAGCGCCAGGACCATGAAGAGGGTCCCGGACGACCACGTCGCCCGCGTCAACATGGTCGTCGCCTGGCGCCCCCCCAGGATGCCCTCGGTCGCGGCCGCCCCTCCACCCATGGCCGCGAGCCCACCGCCCTTTCCGGACTGGAGCAGGATCACGACGCCCAGGAAGAGGCCGTCGAGCACGAGTACCGCGAGGAGAAATCCGTACATCTTCCGTGTTCCCTGAGCCGGTCTGCTGAATAGCAGATAAACGTGTGTGGGTCGCGC
>JASFUL010000273.1:0-7274 GCA_050050315.1 Gemmatimonadota bacterium | reverse complement strand
CCCCGGCTTCGTCACGGCCGTGGAGTGGGGCGACGGCTTCTTCGAGATCGGCCTGCCCGTCCTGTACGTCTCGTCGACCGTGTTCCTGCTGGGCCTCCTGTACCTGCTGGCCCGCCGCCTCGTGAACGCGCAGGTGCGCTACATCTCCCTGCCGGAGGACTTCTTCGCGCTCTTCCTCCTGATCGGGATCGCGGGAAGCGGCTTCTGGCTGAGGCACCTCACCACCACGGACGTCGCCGGCGTGAAGGAGCTGGCGCTCGGGCTGGCGCGCTTCGATCCGGTCGTGCCGGCCTCGGTGCACCCGCTCTTCTACGGGCACCTCTTCCTGGTGTCCGTGCTGCTGGCCTACTTCCCCCTCGGCAAGCTCATGCACGCCCCCGGCGTGTTCCTGAGCCCGACGCGGAACCTGGCCAACAACAACCGGGCCGTCCGCCACGTGAACCCCTGGGACTACCCCGTGGACGTCCACACGTACGAGGAGTACGAGGACGAGCTCCGCGAGAAGATGGTCTCGGCCGGGATCCCCGTCGAGAAGGCGGCGGTCGCGGCAGGGACCGCCCCCCGGGAAGAGCCGGCCGTCCCGGTCGAGAGGAGTTGACCATGTCCTCGTTCGACGAACCCGGCTACTACGACCCGACGCAGCTGGTCCAGATCGAGACCCAGCCGCCGTCGAAGCCGTGGATGGAGACGGAGGTCGACTTCCGCCCGGGCACGTTCATCTACCCGGGAAAGACCAAGAACCTGAAGGTCCTCGGGCTGCCCAACGCACACGAGTGGGCGGTCACGGACGAGGACTGGAAGCTCCCGGAGGGGTGGAAGAAGACCGTCCTCGAGGGCATGGCCGACCGGCTGAAGCGCTTCCGCTCGTTCAAGCTCTTCATGGACATCTGTGTCCGGTGCGGAGCGTGCGCCGACAAGTGCCACTTCTTCATCGGCGGGGGCGACCCCAAGAACATGCCCGTCCTCCGGGCGGAACTGCTGCGGTCGGTCTACCGCAAGGACTTCACCGCGCTGGGGAAGGTCCTGGGTCGCATGGCCGGGGGCCGCGAGCTCACCGAGGACGTCATCAAGGAGTGGTTCTACTACTTCTACCAGTGCACCGAGTGCAGGCGGTGCTCCGTCTTCTGCCCCTACGGCATCGACACGGCCGAGATCACGATGATGGGGCGGGAGCTCCTGGGGCTCCTGGGGCTCTACGTGAACTGGGTGATCGAGCCGGTCGCCAACTGCTACCGGTACGGCAACCACCTGGGCATCCAGCCCCACGGCCTCATGGACACGCTCGAGTTCATGGCCGACGACATCGAGGAGGCCACCGGGATCCGCGTGGACATCCCGGTCAACAGGAAGGGGGCGGAGATCCTCTTCTTCACCCCCTCCGGCGACTTCGTGGCCGACCCGGGCATCTATACCTGCATGGCGTACATGCTCCTCTTCCACGAGCTGGGCATCGACTACACGTGGAGCACGTACGCGTCCGACGGCGGCAACTTCGGGCTCTTCACCTCCCACGAGGCCATGAAGCGCCTGAACGCCAAGGTCTACGCCGAAGCCGAGCGCCTGGGGGTGAAGTGGATCCTGGGCGGCGAGTGCGGCCACATGTGGCGGGTGGTCAACCAGTACATGGGGACCATGAACGGGCCCGCCGACTTCCTCGAGGTCCCGAAGTCGCCCCTGACGGGGACGGTCTTCGAGAACGCCCGCTCCACGAAGTGCATCCACCTCATGGAGTTCCTCGCGGACGCCATCCGGCACGACCAGCTGAAGCTCGACCCGTCGAGGAACGACCACATCCGGGTCACGTTCCACGACTCGTGCAATCCGGCGCGGGCCATGGGGATCTTCGAGGAGCCGCGCTACGTGATCCGGAAGGTCTGCAACCACTTCTACGAGATGCCCGAGAACACCATCCGCGAGCAGACGTTCTGCTGTGGCGGCGGGGCGGGCCTCGGCACCGACGAGAACATGGAGATGAGGCTCCGGGGCGGCATGCCACGGGGCAACGCCGTCCGCTGGGTGCAGGAGCGGCACGGCGTGAACCAGCTCGCGGCGATGTGCGCCATCGACCGTGCGACGCTGGTGACGGTCTGCGACTACTGGGCGCCGGGGGTCAAGGTGACGGGCATCAGCGAGCTGGTGGCCAACGCCACGATCTTCGAGGGCGAGAACGAGCGCACACAGAACCTCCGTCTGGAGCCCATCCCCGCGGTGGGAATCGACGCCTCCAGCGAGGAAGGAGGGGAAGTCCATGCGTGACCGAACCTTCATCGCGGTGGGCCTCGGGCTCGTCCTCGTCCTCGGCGCCTATCCCGTCTGGAACGGCCTCCGGGCCGAAGGCGAGGAGGGCCGACCGACCCTCGAGCGGGCCAGCGACCCGTCCGGCTGCGTGGAGGACACGCTCTTCATGCGCGCCAACCACCAGGAGCTCCTGAACGAGTGGCGCACGGCCGTCGTCCGGGACGGAGAGGTGCACTACACCTCGACGTCGGGACGGCAGTTCGAGATGAGCCTCACGGGCACCTGCCTGGGCTGCCACGAGAGCCAGGAGGCGTTCTGCGGGCGCTGTCACACCTGGGCCGACGTGGAGCCCACGTGCTGGAACTGCCACGTCGCGCCGGAGGGAGGGTGAGCCCATGAGCGGATACGCGGGCGACTCTCGTCGCGACTTCCTGAAGAAGCTCGGGTTGGGCACCCTGGGCGCCGGTCTCGGTGCGGGCGCGGGCCTGCCCCTGCTCGATCCGGTGCGGGTCGGCGGCTGGCAGGGCGCGTCCCCGGCCGAGGGTCCGGCGGTGCCGGACCGCCAGTGGGCCATGGTCATCGACGTCGAGAAGTGCCTCCGCGACGACGTCCGGAGGGCCTGCGTGGAGGCGTGCGAGCGGGAGCACAACATCCCCCGGATCCCGGACCCGGAGGAAGAGATCCAGTGGATCCGGAGCCAGCCCTTCGAGCACGTGCTCCCGGAGCAGGTCCACGAGCGCACGCCCGCGGCGGCCCGCCACGCCCCCGTGCTGGTGCTGTGCAACCACTGCACGGACCCTCCCTGCACCAAGGTCTGCCCCACGGAGGCCACGTGGAAGCGGGAGAGCGACGGCATCGTGATGATGGACATGCACCGCTGCATCGGGTGCCGCTACTGCATGGCCGCCTGTCCGTACGGGGCCCGGAGCTTCAACTGGAGCGACCCCCGTGACCACGTCGCCACGGGTCCCGACGGGGAGCTCCCTTCGGACTATCCGACCCGGACGGTGGGGGTGGTCGAGAAGTGCACCTTCTGCTCCGAGCGCCTCCGGGACGGGCGCCTCCCCGCGTGCGTGGAGGCGGCCGAGGCCGTGCCCGGGGGCGAGGGGGCGCTGACGTTCGGAGACCTGGGCGACCCGGACTCGCCGGTGAGCCGCCTCCTCCGCGAGCGCACGACCGTGCGACGGCGCCAGGAGCTCGGCACCGGTCCCAACGTCTACTACGTCGTCCCGGCGGACCTTCCGATCCGTGCGGAGCGGGCCCACGGCACTCCCGAAGAGGCCGACTCCCGTCCCGCGACGACCCGCAACAGGAGGGTGGCGCCATGATCGACAGGGTCCTCCGGGGCGGGGGGCGATACTGGGCGCTCATGGGCCTGTGGGCCGCGCTGATCCTCCTGGGCCTGGCCGCCTGGTCGACGCAGCTCGCCGAGGGGCTGACCGTGACCGGGATGAGCCGCGACGTGTCGTGGGGCCTCTACATCGGCCAGTTCACCTTCATGGTGGGCATCGCGGCCTCGGCCGTCATGGTGGTGCTCCCCTACTACCTGCACGACCACAAGGCCTTCGGGAAGACGGTCATCCTGGGAGAGTTCCTGGCCGTCCCGGCGGTGCTGGTGTGCATGCTGTTCATCTTCGTGGACATGGGGCAGCCCCGCCGCGTGATGAACGTGCTGCTCTACCCCAGCCCGCACTCCCTGATGTTCTGGGACTTCCTGGCGCTCTCGGGCTACCTGGCCCTCAACGTCGTGATCGGCATGACGGCCATCGAGGCCGAGCGCAAGGGATCCGCCCCACCGGGGTGGGTGCGACCGCTGATCTACCTGTCGATCCCGTGGGCGGTGAGCATCCACACGGTCACCGCATTCCTCTACGCGGGCCTGACGGCACGGCCGTTCTGGATGACGGCCATCCTGGCACCCCGCTTCCTGGCCTCGGCCTTCGCCTCCGGGCCGAGCCTCCTCATCCTGCTGGCCCTCGTCGTGAGGCGGTACGGAGGCTTCGACGTGGGCCGCCAGGCGATCCGGACGCTCGGTCTGATCGTCGCCTACGCGATGACGGTCAACCTGTTCTTCGTCCTGGTGGAGCTGTTCACGGCCCTCTACGGGGCCATGCCCGACCACGTCCACGCGTTCAGCTACCTCTTCACGGGGCTCGAGGGCCACGCCGCCCTCACGCCGTGGACCTGGGTCGGCAACCTCCTCACGGTGGTGTGCACCGTGGGGCTGATCGTACCGGCCGTGCGCCGGCGAGAGCGCTGGCTGGCCCTCCTGTGCGGGGGCGTGATCGCGGCTCTCTGGATCGAGAAGGGGTTCGCCCTGGTGGTGACGGGCTTCATCCCGTCGCCGCTCGGAGTCGTCACCGAGTACTCGCCCACGCTCATCGAAGGCGCCGTCACCCTCGGTGTCTACGCGGTGGGCGGGCTCGTCCTGACGACCCTCTACAAGCTGGTGCTGAGTGTGCGAGCGGGAATCCGATCGGTGTGACGTGAGCATGGTAGCGGTCACGGCATCGTGCCGCGCCAAAGGAGAAAACGATGGCTGACGAGAAGTCGAACGGCAGCGGTACTCCCATGATGGACGAGCTGGAGAAGGGTGCCTGGCCCAGCTTCGTCACCCAGATCAAGGAGATGGCCGCCGAAGGGAAGGAGGAGTGCGCGCAGCTCCTGGAGATGCTGGAGCGCTCCTACGAGGAGAAGATCGGGCACTGGAAGCACGGCGGCATCGTCGGCGTGCTGGGCTACGGCGGGGGCGTGATCGGTCGCTACAACGACCTGCAGGACGAGTTCCCGGCCATCGCCCACTTCCACACGCTGCGCGTGAACATGCCCAGCGGGTGGTTCTACACCTCGGACGCGCTGCGCACGCTCTGCGACATCTGGGACGAGCACGGCTCGGGGCTGACGAACATGCACGGGTCGACGGGGGACATCATCTTCCTCGGCACGACGACCGACCAGCTCGAGCCCACCTTCAAGGCGCTCACGGAAGCCGACTTCGACCTGGGCGGCTCCGGGTCGGACGTACGCACCCCGAGCGCCTGCGTGGGTCCGGCGCGTTGCGAGTGGGCGTGCTACGACACGCTCGACATCTGCAACGACATCACGCAGGAGTTCCAGGACGAGCTCCACCGTCCCGCCTTCCCCTACAAGTTCAAGTTCAAGTTCGCGGGCTGCCCGAACGACTGCGTGGCGTCCATCGCCCGGGCGGACATGTCCGTGATCGGCACCTGGCGCGACGAGATCAAGATCGACCAGGACGAGGTGCGGGCGTACGCGGAGGCGGGGACGAACATCGAGCGCGACGTCGTCGGCAAGTGCCCGACGAAGTGCATGGAGTGGACCGGCGAGGAGCTCGTCATCGACGACGAGAACTGCGTCAAGTGCATGCACTGCATCAACGCCATGCCGAAGGCGCTGAGCCCGGGCGACGACCGGGGGGCCACCATCCTGCTCGGCGCCAAGGCGCCCATCGTGCAGGGAGCCCAGCTCTCGTCGGTCATCGTCCCGTTCATGAAGCTCGAGCCGCCCTACGACGAGATCAAAGACCTCGCCGAGCGGATCTGGGACTTCTGGGGCGAGCACGGCAAGAACCGGGAGCGCGTGGGCGAGATCATGCAGCGGGTCGGCCTCGGCAACTTCCTGGAGGCCATCGGCGTGGAGCCGATCCCCGAGATGATCAAGCACCCGCGCGAGAACCCCTACGTCTTCTACGAGGAGTACTTCGAGGAGGTGGAGGAAGGGGAGGAGTACGAGGAGGAGGAGTACGAAGAGGTCGAGATGGAGCCGGGGGCACCGGCAGGGCCGTAGCAGGCCGAATCCGAACCCAGACGACGAACCAAGCCACGCACCTCGGGAGAAAGATCGATGGCAACCATGGCAGACAGAAGGACCGACATCGGCCCGCCGGACTTCAGGAGGTTCCTGCCCCCGATCATCAAGAAGAACTACGGCGAGTGGAAGTTCCACGAGATCCTCAAGCCCGGCGTGATGGTCCACGAGGCCAGGTCGGGGGACCGGCTCTACACGGTCCGGGCCGGCTCGCCCCGCCTGCTGGGCACCAAGCGGATCCGCGCGTTCGCCGCGCTGGCCGACAAGTACTGCGACGGCCACCTCCGCTTCACGAGCCGGCACAACGTGGAGTTCCTCCTGACCGACGATTCGAACATCGATGACCTGATCGCCGATCTGGCCGAGTTGGGCCACCCGGTCGGAGGGATCGGGCACGCCATCTCGAGCATCGTCCACACCCAGGGATGGGTGCACTGCCACTCGGCGGCCACCGACGCCTCGGGCGTCGTGAAGGCCGTCATGGACGACCTGGTCGAGTACTTCGACGGCTCGAAGGAGATCCCGGGCAAGCTCCGCATCGCCCTGGCCTGCTGCCTGAACATGTGCGGCGCGGTGCACTGCTCGGACATCGCGATCCTCGGCGTCCACCGCAGGCCGCCGAAGGTCAAGGACAACCTCAACAAGCTGTGCGAGATCCCGAACGTGATCGCCTCGTGCCCGACGGGCGCGATCCGGCCGGCGATGGACGACGGGCAACCGACCGTGGCGATCGACGAAGAGAGCTGCATGTTCTGCGCGAACTGCTTCTCGGTCTGCCCGGCCCTCCCGATGGCGGACGCCCTGAACGACGGCATCTCCATCTGGGTGGGCGGCAAGGTCTCCAACGCCCGGCACGAGCCGACGTTCTCGAAGCTCGCGATCCCCTACATCGAGAACGACCCGCCGCGCTGGACCGAGGCGGTGGAGGCCGTCCGCAACATCGTCGAGGTCTGGGTGGACGGGGCCCGGCCGTACGAGCGCATGGGCGAGTTCATCGACCGGATCGGGTGGCCGAAGTTCTTCCGGCTCACCGGGATCGAGTTCGAGAAGGAGCACATCGACGACTACAGGTACGCGGGCATGACGTTCAAGACGTCCGCGCAGCTCCGACACTGAGACGAGGGCCGCGGGCCGGGGCCACGCGCCCCGACCCGCCCGGCCCGCCGCAAGGGAGAAGTACCATGGCCGTCACAAAGCAGCAGGTCGCC
>JASFUL010000272.1:0-7276 GCA_050050315.1 Gemmatimonadota bacterium | reverse complement strand
TCCACCCCGTCGTACCACCCGGGAATCACCACGCGCCCGTGCTCGTCCTTCAGGGATGCCAGGATGCGGGCCATCCGCAGCGCCGGATTCGGAGCGTAGTTCCCGTAGTGCCCGCTGTGCTGCGGCGCCCGCGGCCCGTAGGTCGTGAGGGTGACGGTGGCGATGCCCCGAGCGCCGAACTTCAGCGTCGGCCGGCCGCTGGCGTGGGGCGGCCCGTCGAAGATGACGAGCATGTCGGAGGCCAACGCGTCCCGGTGGCGCCGTACCGCGTCGGGGAGGGCGGGCGAGCCCAGCTCCTCCTCCGTGTCCACGACGACCTTCAGGTCGAAGTCCGGCTCCACGCCGAGGTCCCCGGCGATCCGCAGCGCCGCCAGGAACTGCGCCACGGGGCCCTTCGAGTCCGAGGCGGAGCGCGCGAAGAGCCGCCACTCGGGATCCAGGGCCGTCCCGCCGGCCCCGTCGCCTGCCGCGCCCACCGCGGCCTCCACGGTCTCCCAGGGCACGACCTCCCATCCATCGCCGCCGGCCGCCTTCCGTCGCTTGACCACCGGCTCGTACGGGTCGGGCTGGCTCCACGCGGACGGATCGACCGGCTGCCCGTCGGACTGGAGGTAGACCAGGACGGTCCGGGTCGCCCCCGGGACCCGCCGCTCTGCGAGCAGAATCGGCAACCCGGCCGTCGGGAGGACCCGGGCGTCGAAGCCCAGCGCCTCGAAGCGCTCGGCCAGGTACCGCGTCTGCCTCTCCAGGTCGTCGGCGTGGTGCGCGTCGTTGGGGAAGCGCAGGAGCTCGCCGTACGACCCCAGCGCCACCGGGAGATGCACCCGGACGGCCCGGTCGATCTCCGCCCTCGACACCACCGTGCGCTGAGCCGCCCCGGGGGTCGCCTGCAGGGTCACGGCGGCGAGCGTCACCAGCGCGGCCCGGCTCCGCCACGGTCGGCCGTTCATGCTTCCGCCTCTTCCAGCGTCGTCAAGAAGGAGTCCACCTCGTCCAGCCACCGATCCGGTTGCTCGAGGTGGACCGTGTGACCCGCGCCCTCCACCGAGCGTCGGACCGCCCCCGGAAGGGCCTCGGCCATGGCGTCACCGATGCCCTCGTACTTCCCGTCGAGCGAGCCGGTGAGCACGAGCGCCGGCGCCTCGACCCGCCCCAGCTCGGACCAGAAGGACGGCTGGCTTCCCGTCCCCAGACCCCGCAGCGTGCCCGCCAGGCCCGTGGGACTTCCGCCCAGCCGCCGGAACCGCTCGGCCTCGAGGACGTGCGCGGGCAGCCGCCGCTGCGACGCGAACAACGGGAGCTCCATCCAGCCGTCGACGAACGCCTCCATCCCCCGGGGTCCGCCGGTCTCGATCCGCCGCGCCAGCGCCTCGTCGGACATGCGCCGAGCCCGCCGTTCCAAGGGGTCCGCGAGGCCCGGGGTCGTGCTCTCGAGGACGAGCGCCGCCACCCGGGCCGGTCGCAGGACTCCGGCCCCCAGGGCCACCCGTCCCCCCATGGAGTACCCGACCCAGACCGCCCGGGGCACCGCCAGCTCCGTGAGCAGCTCCTCCAGGTCGTCGAGCACCCGCGCCAGGTGATACCGCTCGGGCTCCTCGGGAGCGTCGCTGCCCCCGTGCCCGTGCAGGTCGACGGCCATCACCCTCCGCCCGTCGGCGAGCCGTCGGAGGAGCTCCTCGCCCCACGCCTCGACCGATCCCGTGAATCCGTGCAGAAGGAGGAGCGGTGTGCCGGGCGCCTCCCGGTTCCGGTCCTCCACGCGGAGCCGGACACCGTCCCCGGTCTCGAACCGGCGCTCCTGGACGCTCACGGGATCTCCTTCACTCCACGTCCCACGTCTGCTCGGCCACGCCGCCCTCGACCCGGTAGAACCCGAGGTCCTCGCCCGTGCGGAGCTTCACGATCCAGAGGATCTGGCCCGCGTGCATGGAGAAGTGCTCGACGGCGTGGTAGACGGCGTGCAGCGCCGTCACCTCCATCCCCTGGATGGTACGCGGCTCCCGGAGCGTCGCGGGATCCAGGCGATCGAGGGTCCACGCCGCCTCGCGCACCGCCGCCCGCAGGCGGTCCAGGAGCGCGTCCCTGTCGCCCTCCCGGGCGGCGAACTCGTCGTCCCGCCGGCGCACGTCCTCCGCTCCACCCACGCCGTGGACCACCCACTGCCTCAGGTTGCCGGCCATGTGCAGGAGGAGGTTGCCCACGCTGTTGGAGGCCTCGTTGGGGCGCCACCACAGGTCCGCCGCGTCGAGGGTCTCCACCGCGGCCCGCACCCTGGGAAGATGCTCGTGGGTGAGAAAGCGGCTCGACCGCTCGAGGAACTCCCGCCCGACGTCGCTCATGACCCTTCTCCTTTGCCGGCGTGCCGGTGGACGCGTATCGTCCCCCCGTCCCCCGTACCCTCTCCAGGAGGAGACCCGCCGTGTCCGACGAGCCCTTCACCACGCTTCTCGACGAGGCGCTGGAAACGTGGGAGAACACGCGCCGCGGTCTGCTGGACGAAGCGGGCGTGATTCCCGACGAACGCTGGGGGTGGCGTCCGCACCCCGAGTCCCGGGACGTGTCGGGGCTGCTCCGGCACGTGCTCGAGTCCGGCCTGATGGCGGTGGGGGAGCTGGCCCGGGACGACGGTGACTTCACACGGCAGCCCTTCCCCGACTTCGTCCAGGAGTACGCCGGCCACCTTCCGGGCGCCATGGAACCCGACGAGCTGAAAGACCGGCTCCGCCTCGCCTTCGCCGAAGGTGCCGCCACGATCCGCGCCGCCGGCGAGCTCCACATGCTCCAGCGGATCCGCCGCTTCGACGGACTGCGGGGCACGCGGCTGGCCTGGTTCAACCACCACATCGACCACGAGTCCTACCACCGCGGTCAACTCGCCCTCTACGCCCGGCAGATGGACATCACGCCAGCTCTGACCCGGAAGATCCGGGGCGACTGAGCGACCGGCCGCCACCCGCCGCGTGGGCTCACTCCCCTTCCAGGATCTCGATCCGGTCGGGCCCGTTCGGGACCACGCACAGGAACTCGAAAGGTTCGTCCCCCTCGGCCCGGTACCAGTGCGGCACTCCAGCGGGAATGTAGACGACGTCGTCGGCCCCGACCTCCACCACCTCGTCGCCGATCCCGACACGGGCACGACCACGGAGCACGTACTGCCCGTGCTCCACCTCGTTGGTGTGGCGGGGCATGCCGCCGCCGGGCTCCATGCGGAAACGGCGGACGGCGAAGTTCGGAGCCTGATCGGGACCGATGAGGATCTGGCGCTCGGTGCCGCTGCCGGCGCCGACCGGCTCGGAGCTGACCTGGTCTGCGTGGCGGACGCTCATGGGCCTCCTCTGCTCGTTGGCGATCCTCCGCTGCCGGCGAAGGCGCGGCGCCGGCGATCCCCCGGCGCCCGCGATCCCGGAAGGACATTGAAACTCGGGGGTCTGGCGCCCGTGGGAAAGGGAAGAACGGGACGGGCCGCCCGACGTGACGTACGTCAGGAGGACGGCGCCCGCCGCTTCCCGGGGAACGTCGCGCGGAACTTCGCGACCTTGGGATCGATGACGATCCGGCAATACGGCTGGTTGGGGTTGCGCCGGTAGTACTCGTCGTGCTCCACCTCGGCGGGCCAGAACCGCTCGAAGGGCTGGACCTCCGTCACCACCTCTCCCTCCCAGATCCCCGCCTCCTCGAGCTCACGCATCACCTCCCGGGTGATCCGCTCCTGGTCGGCGGAGTGGAACAGCACGATGGAGCGGTACTGGGGACCCACGTCGGCGCCCTGGCGATCCCGCGTGGTGGGGTCGTGGATGGTGAAGAAGATCTTCAGGAGCTCGCGGAACGAGATCTCGTCCGGATCGAACTCGACCTGGACCACCTCCGCGTGTCCGGTGCCCTTTCCGCAGACCTGGCGGTACGTCGGGTGCTCGACGTGTCCGCCCGCGTACCCCGACTTCACGGAGCGCACGCCCCGCACCTCCTCGAACACCGCCTCGAGGCACCAGAAGCACCCCCCTCCGAGCGTGGTGGTCTCGCGCCCTCCGTGTCCGTCGGTCATCGTCCCTCCGTCTCCATCGATCCGTCCGGGCCCGCCGACTCTCCCGGTCGGCGCGCCACGAGCTCGAAGTCCACGACGTCGCACACGGGGCGGTACCCCACGGCGGCGTAGATCGCGTTGCTGGTCGGGTTCGCGAGGTCGGTGTAGAGGAAGCAGAGCACCCGGCCCCGGTCCAGCATCTCCTGGCTCAGGTCCGCCACCAGCGCCGTGGCGTAGCCCTGGCGGCGCTCGTCGGGCGGGGTATACACCGGACCGATCCGAACGCCTCGTCGCGTCCGCGCCGACACGCCCGCCAGGGAGACCGCCCCCCCGTCGTCCCAGAGGCGCAGGTCTCCCGCCTCGATGCGCCGGGCCACCGTCGCGTCGGGATCGAGGCCGACGGACACGCCCGCCTCTCTCCGGAACGCCTTCCACCAGGCCACCACCCGCTCGTGGTCGTCGGCCCCCGCCCAACGGGGGTTCCCGGGCGGGAGGTGGGCGGGGGGCCGTACCTCGACCAGCTCGTGGATCCGCTGACGCATCCCCGGTCGGACGCCGACGCCGCGGAGCGCGGCCCACGCCCCCGCGAACGCCGAGGCCGCCTCCTCCTCGCCGAGGACCGCGGGCAGCTCATGGTATAGATCCGCCATGTCCGCCGCCACGGCGGCCCCCGCCTCGGGAGGCATGCGGGTGAGGCCGGCCTTGAACGGGGGCGTGCGCCACGCGCACCCCACGAGCCCTTCCTCGCCCTCGACCGTCGCGAGGTAGATCGGCGGCTCGAAGGCGTGGTACCCGGCCGCGAGGACCGCCGCGATGCCGAGGATCAGGTTGTTCTCGGCTTCCCGCCGGAGCAGCCACTCCCCGGCCCGCCCGAGGAAGGCCGTCGCGTCGCCGTGTCGCTCGACGCGGAACGTCACGAGGCGTCGACGCCGGGCCGGGGCGTCGGCCCGACCGCGCCCGATCCCGCGGCCCGGTCGCGGCCCGGGGGCGGAAACGACGGTCCGAGGTACTCGCGGCGGAACTGGTGGCTGGTGAGGGCGGCCTCGGTCCTCCCCAGATCCCGCGTCGTCCCGGCGACCATCCATATCACCCGGTCCGCGAGCGCCAGCAGCTCCCGGGCCTCGTGCCCCGTGACCACGAGAGCACACCCCCGGTCGCGGAGGGTCCGGAGCGCCTCGCAGATCCGTTCCCGGTCCTTCGGGGCGGAGTTGGTGAGGGGCTCGTCGGTGAGCAGACAGACGGGACGACGGAGCACGGCCAGCGCCACGCCGGCCCGGTTCTTCTCTCCGCCCGACAGAGCCGTGTCGGTGGCGTCGAGCAGCGCCGTCAGCCCCCAGCGTTCCGCCCACCGACTCAGCCGGACCTCCGGGTCGCCGGCGGCGTCGGCGGGGCCGACGTCCCCCCCGCCCGCGCGGTCCTCCGGAAACGCTCGCATCACCGCACGAGCGACCTGGCGTATCGAACGGCCCCGCGGGAGGAGCCCTTCCTGGGGCAAAAGGAAGAGGCCCCCCCGCGCCAGCCGATGGAGCCGCGCGCGGGGCAGGACCCGCCCCCGGAACCGGACCGCCCCGTGGTCGGGGGCCAGTCGCCCCGCCGCCACTCGGAGGAGCGTGGTCTTGCCGCTCCCGTTCCGGCCGAGAAGCACCGTGATCTCGCCTCGCCGGGCCCACAGGGTGGCGGACTTGAGCACCCTCGTGGGGCCGAACGACCGCCCGACGGAGTCGGCGACCAGGACGGGACCGGCCTCCTCCACCCCTCTCACACCACGGCCCCGAGCCACTGGAGCGTCACCTCGGCCCCCAGGGCGACCGAGGCCGAGACGGCCGCGGCGGTGCCCGGCCGGACGCCCAGGTCGGCCAGAAGGAGCTCGTCCCTGCGCACCCGGTCGTCCACCCGGGCGGCGAGGAAGACGGCGCCGACGACGAAAGGGACGACCACGACGTGCACGAAGATCACGGAAACGTAGGTCGACCGATCCGCCCCGAGCGCCACGGCGAACCCCGTTCCGAGACGGATTCCGATCCAGAGGATCAGGCCGCGCAGGAGGTAGCCGGGAACGAACGACCGGGGCGGGAGCATCTCGCACCATACTCCGGGGCGTCGCGGGGAAGCAACGCTCCCATCGACGGGCGCCGGGGAGCCGCGTGGGGCGGTTCCCCACACCGTCCTCCGTGGACTCCCGACAGATGCCGGGACCGTCGTACGCCTACCCTAGTGTATCGACACGGGAGCTCGCCGGCCGCGGGCGTCCGCCGTCCCCCGGGGCCCATCCGAGCCCGGTGGCCGCGGGGCCATGTCCGATCCGGAGCGGGGAGACCGTGTCCGGCGCGTGTCACACCCGTCCGACGGGGAACCGGGAGACCACCATGAAGGAAGGCTTCACGCTCAGCCTCGAGGGAGGCGAAGGGTTCCGCTTCACGGTCGACTTCGACATGCCCGACGTCGAGCCGCTGACGCTCGACGAGCCCCCTCCCGTCGGCGAGGGAACCGGCCCCAACCCCTCGCGCATGCTCGCCGCCTCCGTCGGGGGATGCCTCAGCGCGAGTCTCCTCTTCTGTCTCCGGAAGGCCCGCATCGAGCCGAGCGCGTGCAGGACGACCGTCGAGGCCGAGCTGGTCCGGAACGAGGACGGGCGTCTGCGTATCGGGGCCCTGAAGGTGGAGCTGCATCCCGACGTCACGGCCGCGGACCGGGAGCGGATGGACCGCTGTCTCCAGCTCTTCGAGGACTTCTGCATCGTGACCCAGAGCGTCCGCAACGGGATCGAGGTGGACGCCAGGGTCGTACCCAACGTCGTCACGGAGAGCGCCGGCGAAGCCTGAGCCGATCAGTAGAGCTCGGGATGCAGCTCGCTGAAGGGCGGGGGCCTCCGTCCGTCCACGTCGGTCACGCCGAAGGCCCGGGCGAGCTCACCCGTCTCGTAGACCGACCCCGAACGTTCGAGCACCCCGGGGTCCGCCGCCAGCGCCGCCACGACGCGCCCGGTGTACTCGGGTGACTCGGTCTTCTCCAGGGCGGGGACGCCGCGCCACCCGTCGGCGGCCACTCCGAAGTGGTCGAGGACGCGCTCGGTGCGCATGAAGCCCGGGGCCACACCCACGACCGCCACCCCCCGGGGCCGGAGCTCGTGGGCCATGGTCACCGTGAGTCGTCGTTTCGCCTGGTTCACCAGGTCGTAGAAGAGGCTTCCCTGGTACCGCTCGCCCACCGGCGAGAGTGTGTTCACGACGAGCCGTCCACCCTCGAGAAGGAGAG
>JASFUL010000271.1:0-7292 GCA_050050315.1 Gemmatimonadota bacterium | reverse complement strand
CGATCTCTGGTCCCTGGGCGTCGTGTTGCACGAGATGCTGGCCGGGACCCGACCGTTCGGGGGGGACGGCCCGACCTCGATCATGCGGGCGGTCCTGGACCGGGATCCGCCACCCGTCGACCCGCCGGCGGCCGGGGAGGTGGTGGAGGAGCTGCTCGTCAAAGACCCGGACGAACGCCTCCAGAGCGCTGCAGAGGCCGTCGAGGCGGTGGATCGGGCGGCCGACCGGATCGCCGCGGAGCTGGGTGGCGAGGTCGCGGCGGACTCGCGACGGTATTGGGTGCCGGCGCCCGCGGTGTACGGATCGGCCGGCCTGGGGCTGCTGCTCATCGTGGTGGGTATCTGGATGGCGTTGCGGCCGGGGCCCGGCGCCACCGGGGGACTGGCGGCGGACCGCGTCGCGGTCCTCCCGTTCGAGGTGCGGGGAGGGCCCGAAGTGGAATTCCTGCGGGAGGGGATCGCCGAGCTGCTGAGCGTGCGCCTCCACGGGGCCGGGGGCCTGCACGCGGTGGACCCGAACACCGTCCTGTCCCGCGTCCGGGGGATCGACGCCGTCGACGCCGAGGTCGGGCGCCGGGTGGCGGTCGACGCGGGGGCCGCGCGCTTCGTCATCGGCAGCGTGGCCCAGGAGGGGGGACGGATCCGGATCGAAGCGACGTACTTCAGCCCGAGGAGCGGAGACGAGCCGGTGGGTTCGGTGTCCGCGGAGGGCGGCGTCGAACGGGTCTTCGACCTCGTGGACGAGATCGCCGTCGCGATGATCACCGGGGGGCTGGCCCACCCCGAGGAGACACCGCGGTCCGTCGCCTCGATCACGACTGCATCCGTGCCCGCCCTGCGCCTGTACCTGTGGGGAGAGCGGGCGCTGCGAGAGGGGCGCTTCTCCGAGGCTCTGGTGGCGTTCGGTGGCGCCGTCCAGGAGGACAGTCTCTTCGCGCTGGCCGAGCACGGCGCGCACGTGGCGGCCGACTGGGGCTCCAGGCCGGACCGGGCGGCGGAAGCGGCCGAGGCCGCCGCGCGGCGACCGGTCCGCCTCCCGAGCGTGGAGCGCAGGCTCACGGAGGGCGACCTGGCGTGGCCCGCGGGCCTGCTGGCCCACGCGGAGACGCTCTACGTCGACGTCCTCCGGGAGCGACCCTCGAGCGCGGAAGCCTGGTGGGACCTCGGCGAGCTGTACTTCCATACGAACCCTCTCCGGGGACGGCCCTTCACCCAGGCGCGGGAGGCCTACCAGCGCGTGAACGCGCTCACCGCATACGACCATCACCAGGCCCTGGCCCGCCTGGCGGACCTGGCGGCGCACGACCGGCGCATGGCCGACCACGACTCCCTGTACGCCCGGCTGGACCCGGCCCGGCTGACGCGGGTCCGGCGCGCGGTCGCCACCTTCTCGACCGGGGACGAGGAGGCCCGCGCGGCGATGATGGAATCGCTCCGGAGGGGGCCGGCGGACACGGTGGCTGCCGTGGCGGACCACCTGGCGGGGATCACCCTGGACCTGGCGGATGCGGTCCAGGTCGTCGAGCTCCTGACGGCCGTGGACCGGCCCGGGGGGTGGCGGGCCGTGGGGCACCTGCGGGCGGCGCTGTACGAGGTCGGCCGCGGCCGCTGGGCGAGCGCGGCCGGCCACCTCGACGCCGCGGAGGCGCTGGCGCCCGACGAAGCGATCCCCCTGCGGGGGTACCTCTGGGCCCTCCCGTTCGCTCCGTACGACGAGGCCGCCCTCGAGGACGCGCGAGCGGCCCTGGAGGGATGGGATCCGCCCGACACGAACGACGGGGCGCTCCCCGAGGGCGCCGGCGCCCCCTTCCTGGCGCCCCTCCGTCCGGCGCTTCGAGACTACCTCCTGGGCGCGCTCGCCGCCCGGGTCGGCGACACCGAGGAGGTCGAGCGGGCGGCCGGCACGCTGGCCGCCCGGACCGGCGAGATGTCGGCGGATTCGTTGGTCCGGGAGCTGGGGGCGGATCTGCGTGCGCGGATCGCCGAGGACCCGGCGACCCGGGTCCGGCTCCTCCTCGGGTCGCGACCGGACTTCGGCCGCCCCTGGGACGAGGTCAGCCGATCGCCGTACCACTCCAGGACGGTGGCGCGCTTCCTCCTGGGCGAGACGCTCTTCGGGATCGGTCGGCTGGACGAGGCCACGAGGTGGTACGAGTCGTTCCTCGGCCCCCTGGTGTTCGATGTGCCGTCCCAGGGCCCGGCTCGCCTGCGCCTGGCCGCCATCCACGAGGCCCGGGGCCGGCCCGCGGAAGCGGCACGGCAGTACCGAGCGGTGCTCGAGCTGTGGAGCGACGCCGACGAGGCGCTCGCTCCATGGATCGACGGCGTCCGTCAGAGGCTCGCGGCACTGGAGGAGGGGTAGCGCCATCCTCTCGGCCCGGCCCGCCGGGGTCCTGCTCGTCCTCGCGTCGGTCGTCGCGACGCCGTGTCCGGCCCGCTCGCTGCGGACGCCGGAGTCCGACTCGCTCGCCACCGTCCTCCACCTGCGCATCGAGGCGGCAGGCGCCAGCGGCGAGGTGTGGGCGGCCGGCGACCGCCTGACGGCCCGGGCGGCCCTGCCGGCCTTCTACCGGGGTCGTGACTTCAGGCCCGCCTGGATCCGGAGCGGCCGACCCGGCCCCGAGGTGGACCGACTCGTCGCCGCCATCGAAGGGGCCTCGCTGGATGGCCTGGACCCCGACGCGTACCACCTCGAGGCGATCGGTGCGCTGATCGGCCGGGGGGGCCGGCTCGAAACGACGTCCCTGGTGGACCTCGACCTGTTGGCGACCGACGCCTTCCTGGTGCTGGGCTCGCACCTGCTGCACGGCAGGGTCGACCCGGCAAGGGTGCGGGCGGAGTGGCTCGCCGACCGGCGCGGCGCCGACATGGCGGCGGTGCTGGCCGCCGCCCTCGAGGACGGCGACGTGGCGGACGCCCTCGACGCGCTCCGGCAACCGCAGCCGGGCTACCGGGCCATGCGGGAGGCGCTGGGTCGGCTCCGCGAGGCCCAGGCGTCGGGGGGATGGCCTCCCGTGGAGGCGGGTCCCACGCTCCGGGTCGGTGACGTGGGTCCCCGGGTGGCGGCGCTCCGCCGACGCCTCGGAGCTTCGGGAGACCTGCCCGGGGGTGGGGACGCCGGGAGTCCGGACGTCTTCGACGCGACGCTGGAGGCCGCGGTGCGCTCCTTCCAGGAGCGGCACGGGCTGGAGGTCGACGGCGCCGCGGGGCGGGCGACGGTGGAGACGCTGAACGTGCCGGTCTCCGAGCGCATCGAGCGGCTGGTCGTCAACCTGGAGCGCTGGCGCTGGATGCCCGCGGAGCTGGGCCGCCGCCACATCCTCGTGAACATTCCCGACTTCGCCGTGGCGGTCCGGGAGGAGGGAGCGACCGTCCTGCGCATGCGGGCGATCGTCGGCCGGCACTATCGGCAGACGCCCGTCTTCAGCGGCCGCATGACGCACCTCGTCCTCTCGCCCTACTGGCACGTGCCTCCGGGCATCGCGGCCGCCGACAAGCTGCCGCTCATCCGCCAGGACCCGTCCTACCTGCGGGCCCAGCGCATGACGCTCCTGGACCTGCGGGACAACCGACCCGTCGATCCGGCGTCGGTCGACTGGTCGGCCCTCACCGGCGCCGAGTTCAACCGGCGGTATCGCCTGCGCCAGGACCCGGGTCCCCTGAATGCCCTGGGGCGGGTCAAGTTCATGTTCCCGAACCCCTACAACGTGTACCTGCACGACACCCCGAGCCGGGAGCTCTTCGGACAGGTCGAGCGGAGCTTCAGCTCCGGGTGCATCCGGGTGGAGCGGCCGTTGGAGCTGGCCGGGTACCTGCTCCGGGACGACCCGGCCTGGTTACCCGAGCGCATCGCCCGGGCGGCCGAGGCGACCAGCGAGACGGTCGTGAACCTGCGCGAGCCCGTGCCCGTGCACCTCCAGTACTGGACGGCCTTCGTGGACGGCGAGGGGCGCCTGAACTTCCGGCGCGACCTCTACGCCCGCGACGACGCCGTCATCGCCGCCCTCGAGGCTCCGCCGCCCGGCGAGTGACGCCGGGCCCCGCTCATTCCACCCTCACCTCCCCCGTCATGAAGGGGTGGGGCGTGCAGTGGTAGGGGAAGGAGCCGACCTCGTCGAACGTCCGGCTGTACGTGGCGCCCCCCGGCGCCAGCAGGCCCGAGTCCCAGACCCCGTCGTCGGAGGTGGTGGTGTGCGAGGCGATGCCCGAGGGCTCGCAGTTGACCCAGGTGACGGTCGTTCCGGGCGGCACCGTGCGCACCGCCGGGTGGAAGGAGAAGTCCCGGATGCCCACGACGACCTCGGTGGGACCGGGTGTGGGCAGGGCCACGGCGCACTCGATGTCGGGGACCCGGTCTTCGAGGCCCGTCGGCCCCGTGGCGTGCTCGGAGAAGCACCCCGCCGCGGCCAGGGCGACCGCTGCGAGGAGGGGGACGGGGGCTCGCGGGGCGCTCATCGGTCGGTCTCCGGCTCTCGGACGACGATCCGTCCGGTCATGAAGGGATGGGGCGTGCAGTGGTACGGGTATGCCCCGGCGTCCTCGAACGTGTGGGCCCAGCTCGCGCCCGGGTCGATCAGCCCCGAGTCGAACGCCCCGTCGTCCGAGGTGACGCTGTGTTGCAGGGGGTCGGCGTTGACCCAGCGGACCGTCGTGCCCGGGGCGATCCTGATCTCCTCGGTCCCGTAGGCCAGGTTCTCGATGGTGATCTCGACGGTGTCCGCGGCCATCGCCTCCCCCTCGGGCGCCCTCGTTCCGGCCGGCGCCTCTCCGCCCCGCTCCGGGGGCCCCATCTCCTCGCCCTCCCCACCGTCGGCCGGGAGATAGCGCCGGAGGGTGATGGGGATGGTGTACTCGAAGCCCCAGCGGGTCACGCCGCTCCCGCGGGACGCTCCGGCGAGGGTGGCGGTTCCGACGTTGGTGGCGTGGATCGAGAGCGTGTGCGGCGTGTACGGGACGCCCACCTGCACGCCGGCGCCCCACGCCACGTCCTCGTCCTCCTCCCGGTCCAGCAGCCCGGCCACGTCCGCCGAGACCGAGAGACCCTCCCGGAGCCGGAGCGCGACGCCCCCCGCGGCGGCGTAGCGCGTGTCGCCGGTCCCGGGCCCGTCGGAGAGCGCGCGGCCGGCGGCCAGCAGCCGGACGGGACCGAGGGTCCGGGCCACCAGGAGCTCGCCGTCCACGCTCTCGGTGGCCAGGTTGTAGCCGCCCTGCAGCGAGACGTCCACGACCGAGCCGGTCCTCTGGCGGAGGGGCACGAGTCGGCCGAAGAACTCCCACTCGTTGGGGTAGTTGGCCACCAGGTCGGACGACGAGCCGTAGTTGAAGCCCACCATGAGCACGTCGCTCACGCCGTAGCCGACCAGCAGCGTCGGGGTGTTCGTGACCTTGCGCGCCGGGGCGGGGCTCACGTCGAAGCGGTGGAGGAGGTTGAACTGGAGCACGCCCGGCGGCGCGGTCCATCCGCCGGTCAGGTTGGGGGTCCGCTCGAGCACGCCCTGCCCGGCGGCGGGACGCGCCAGCGCGACGCTCGAGAGCAGGGCGAGCCCCGCGGTCCGGAATCGAGGGTGTCGGATCATCGATTGTCTCCGGGGTTTCGGCGAGAAGGAGGGGGCGGCACGCGGCCGCGCGCCGCCCCCTCGGGTCGTCGGTCGGACCGGGCGGCCGTCGAGCGACCGCGCCGGACCCGTGACGGTCAGCGGAAGTCCACGACCGGGCAGTTCACGTGGGCGACCCCCTCGGCCAGCACGGTGGCGGCCATGGCCGATTCGAGGTCCTCGACCGTGTCGAAGTCGGCGTTGTCGTAGACGTTGACGTGCCAGAAGGGCGAGTAGCCGGAGTCGCCGGGGACGGTGGCGACCACGTTGTGCGTCTGGTCCGTCCCGGCCTCGGCCATGAACCCGGACGCGGGGCCGCCGTCCGGCTGATCGGGGTTGATGTTGAAGCTCACCCAGATCGGCGAGCGTGGGACCTCTCCGTCGCCGGTGGTCGCGATCGGCGCTTCCAGGAAGCTGAAGTAGTAGACCACCTCACCCTGGTACCACCCGCGGATCAGGCCCTCTTCCTCGTCCTGCCCGAAGCGCAGCTCGGCCGTGGAGCCGTCGGGCACGACCGGGCAGTTCACCAGGGTGGTCGTGAACTCCATGTCGTAGCCGGCGTCCAGGATCTCGTCCAGGGACGTCACGGTGTTCGCGACGTAGTCCTCGGGCACGGTGACCCGCACCACCTGCCAGAAGTCGTTGTAGCCCTCGTCACCCGGCACGACGTCGATGATGTTGAGCTGCCCCGCGACCGGGGCGGCCTGCCCCTCCCTGAAGAGGACGAAGATGGGGGCCGGCGTCTCCGACTGGACGTCGAAGTTGTAGTACGTGAGGGCGGCTCCGTCGGGCCCCAGACCGTGGGTGATGAACGGCGCCTCGTCGAAGTCCACGGGGTCGCCGGCGGCGGGGAATCCGTTGTCGGCGGTGCGGACGAAGAGGGTGGCCGCGTCGGCGCTGAATCGATCGATGACCGGCGTCGAGGCCGTGTTGGGGTTCGTGACCCCCTCCACGTCGATGTCCACGACGGGGCAGTTCACGTGGGCCACGCCTTCGGCCAGCACGTCCAGGTCGTCCACACTCTCGAGGTCGAACGCGTCGAGGAAGTCGGCGTTGTCGTAGACGTTGACGTGCCAGAGCGGCGAGTAGCCGGCGTCGTCCGGGAGCGTCGCGAGCACGTTGTGCGTCTGCGCCGTGCCCTCCTCGGTCATGAAGCCGTCGGCGGGGCCGCCCTCGGGCGGGTTCACGTTGAACGACACCCAGATCGGCGAGCGCGGCACCTCGCCCTGGGAGGTCGTCGAGAGATCGGCCTCCTCGAAGCTGAAGTAGAAGACGACCTGGTCGCGGTACCATCCGCGGATCAGGTCGTTCGGACCGCCGTCCAGGTTGAGGTCCGCCGTCGAGCCCTCCGGCACGACCGGACAGTTCACGAGCGTCGTCGTCGCCTGGATCTCGAAGCCCCGGTCCTGGATCTCGGAGAAGCTGGCCACCGTGTTGGCCACGTAGTCCTCGGGAACGGTGACCCGCATCACCTGCCAGAAGTCGTTGTAGCCCGGGTCGCCCGGGATCACGTCGATGATGTTGAGCTGTCCCTGGACCGGGGTCGACTCACCCTCCCGGAAGAGGACGAAGATGGGGGCGGGCGCGGTGGCCTGGACGTCGAAGTTGTAGTACGCCACGAGCTCGCCGTCCGGGCCCAGGCCCCGCGTGATGAAGGGCGCCTGGTCGAAATCGATCGGCTCGTCCGCGGCGGGCAGC
>JASFUL010000270.1:0-7319 GCA_050050315.1 Gemmatimonadota bacterium | reverse complement strand
CGCATCATGCACGGCAGCTCGAACCCCATCGGGGGCCAGAGCGCCGTCATCAAGATGCGCTGGGGGATGGAGGAGTCCCACGACCTGCTGGTTCCCGGCGCGCCGCGCTTCGTGAAGTTCGCCCTGGGCGAGAACGTGACTCGCAAGGGCGGCGGATTCTCCAACGACTCCCGCTTCCCCCATTCGCGCCAGGGGGTGGAGGCCATCTACCGGGAGGCCTTCACCGCGGCCCAGGCGTACGAGGCCGCGTGGGAGGCGTACCGGGAGGATCCCGACGCCTTCGACGTCCCGCCCCGCCGGGATCTCCGCATGGAGGCGCTCGTCGACATCATGCGGGGTCGCGTCCGGATCCACGCCCACTCGTACCGGGCGGACGAGATCCTGATGCTCATGCGCGTCGCCGAGGAGTTCGGCTTCAAGATCGACGTCTTCACACACGTCCTCGAGGGCTACAAGGTGGCCAGCGAGATGGCCGAGCACGGGGCCGCCGGCTCCACGTTCAGCGACTGGTGGCAGTACAAGCTGGAGGCGTACGACGCGATCCCCTACAACGCCGCCATCATGCACGAGCACGGGGTGCTGACGAGCCTCAACACCGACATCCCCTGGCTCCAGTCCTTCCTCTTCCGTGAGATCGCGAAGCCGGTGAAGTACGGCGGCGTGTCGAGGGAGGACGCCCTCAAGATGCTGACGCTGAACCCGGCCAAGATGATGTACATGGACGACAAGGTCGGGTCCCTGGAGGTCGGCAAGCAGGGCGACGTGGTGCTCCTCAACGGCTCGCCCTTCGACGCGTTCTCCCGGGTCGAGAAGACCATCGTCGACGGGATCGTCTACTTCGACCTCTCCGACGAGGCCGAGACCCGGGGTGAGAAGATCGTCACGCAGGAGGACCGGGTGGTGACGCCCAACACCGAGCCCATGACCCAGCCCAGGGATGCCACCCGCGTGCGACCGGCGGAGGGTGCGGTAGCCGGGATCGCCCTCGACGGGCCCATGGTCGCGTCCTCCGGGGCCGGCGCCGGAATCGCCCGGACGGCCGGCGCGACGGAAGGGGAGGGGGCGCCCCAGGAAGCCGTGTTCGCCCTGGTGGGCGGCACCGTCCACCCCGTCTCGCGCCCCCCCATCGGCAACGGCGTGGTCGTCGTCCGTGGCGGCGAGATCGAGGCCGTGGGTCCCTCCAGCCAGGTCGACGTCCCCGACGGCGCCCAGCGGGTCGACGTCTCGGGCCGGCACGTCTACCCCGGCATGATCGACGCACTGACGACGGTGGGTATCCTGGAGTTCGGCTCGGTCGGTCAGGCCACCGACGAGCTGGAGGTGGGCGAGTACAATCCCCACATCCGCGCCGTGGCGGCCGTGCGACCGGAGTTTCCCAACTGGGGGGTCACCCGCGCGAACGGGTTCACGTCCCTCGGGGTGGCCCAGTCCACCGGCGTGATCCAGGGCCAGCTGGGCGTGGTGGAGCTGTCGGACGAGGATACCCACGAGCGCGTCACCATCGACGATCGCGCCGCCCTCGTCGCGCGGCTCCCGATCAGCTCCCGACCCGCCAGCGATGAGGACGAGCCCGACCTCGACGGGGACCGGGTCGCGGAGCTCGTGGAGCTGCTCCACCGGGCGGAACTGTACGCCGCGCGTCCTTCGGTCACCAACGATCCCACGCGCCGCTTCGAGGCGAACGTGTGGGGCGGCGACCGGGTCCTCCTGGAGGCCCTCGTCCCGGCGGTCACCGGACGCGAGCCCGTCGTCTTCCGCATGCAGACCGCGTGGGAGATCCGACACCTGTTCCTGCTCATGGACCGCTTCCCCGACCTGCGTCCGGTGGTTCTCGGAGGCGCCCAGGCCCACCGGGTCGCCGACGAGCTGGCCGAGCGGAACGTTCCGGTGGTCATCAACCTGAGCGCCGGGTACCGACCGAACCCGGACCGGGACGAGTCGGTGGCGGCCACGTGGCGGAACGCGGCCGTGCTCGACGCGGCCGGCGTGAAGGTCGGATTCGCGTCGGACGACTCGGAGCAGGCCCGGAACGTCCCGTACATGGCCGCCCACGCGGTAGCCTTCGGCCTGCCGGAGGAGGCCGCGCTACGGGCCCTGACGCTGAACAACGCCGAGATCCTGGGCCAGGGAGAGCGCATGGGGAGCCTGGACGCGGGCAAGCGGGCCGACATCATCGTCACCGACGGGAGCCCACTCCAGTACCTCACCGCCATCGAGCACATGTACGTGGGTGGCACGGAGGTGGACCCGCTCGACAACAAGCACTACCGGCTGTACCAGGAGTACCGCACCCGACGGTAGGAGGAGGGCGTCGGCGGCCGGTACGCGAAGCGCCCCCGGGGATCGTCGGATTCCCGGGGGCGTCGTCCGTCGACCTGCTAGACGATCCCGTGCTGGATGGCCGCCAGGCCGCCCCAGACCAGGCCGATCGCGATCACGGTCGAGACGACGTAGGGCGCGTAGGTCCGCTCTTCCATCGGCCGCTTCTTCATCACCGAAGGGACGATCTGCGCGGCGGCGGCGGCGAACACCATCATGAAGATGTGTCCGGCGAGCTGGGGGTAGAACTGCCCGGTGAAGAGGACGCCCACCCCCACCAGGAGGTTCAGGTGCATCGAGATCGCGAAGAAGCCCCCGAGCTTCCGCATGGTCTCGTCGAAGTCCCGCTTCGCGACCAGCCCGTACACGGCGTAGGCGAGGACGGCGAGGCCGAGGAGCAGGATCAGATAGCGCAGACCGGAGTGCACGGCGAGGATCATGGGACTCCTTTCGTCAGCGGCCCGCGGCCTCGATGAAGAGGTCGGCGACGGGCCGGGCGATGGCGGTGGTGGGGGCCCCGCCGATGTTCGTGAGGACGGCGACGACGACCCCCTCGTCGGGATGGATCATCAGCACGCCGCTACCGCCCATGGCGCCCCCCGTGTGCCAGATCTCGCGGCGTCCGTCCCGCTCGCCGGTCCGCCAGCCGATCCCGTAGCCCGTCGCCTCCCCCGAGCTCGTGTGCTGGCTCTCCCAGAGGAGCGCCACCGTCCCGGGGGCGAGGAAGTCGTTCCGCAGGTAGGCCGAGCCGTACACCGCCAGGTCCCTCGCCGGGGCGACATACCCCCCGCCCGCCCACTTGTTGGAGTTGTTCACGTACGGGGCGTTGAGCAGGCGCCCGTCTTGGCCGCGCTCGTAGAAGCTCGCCCGGTCCGGGATGATCGAGTCCACGTGCTCGGCGACCGTGCCCCGCATCCCCAGCGGCTCGAGGACCGTGCGCCGCATGTACTGGAGGAACGGCTCGCCCGCGGCTCCCTGGACCACCGCCGCCACGAGGTTCCACCCGTACGTCGAGTACGAATACTCGTCCCCGGGCCGGGACTGCAGGGGATCGTCGCGGAAGATCACCAGGGCGTCGACCACGTCGTCGTACTGCTTCCGGCTCATGAACTCGTCGCCCCGGTAGTGACGGATGCCCGCCAGGTGCCCGGCCAGCTGACGGGTCGTGATGGGGTATTCCTTCTCGGGGAAGCCGGGAACGTACCGCTGGACGGGCGCGTCGAGGTCGAGGCGACCCTGCTCCCAGAGCCGCCCCACGGCGGCCGCGGTGAGGGACTTCGAGATCGACGCGATGCGGAACCGGGTCTCGGGCCGGACGCCGAGGCGATGTTCCAGATCGGCGTAGCCGAAGCCGTCCTCCCACACGATCTCGCCGTCCACGGCGACCGCGATTCCCACCCCCGGGACTCCCGCCGAGTCCATGAGGGCGTCCACGACCCTCCGGGACGCCGTCACCGCCTCCGTCCAGCGGCCCGTTCCGGGAGCGAAGGCCGGATCCACCGTTGTCTGGGCATGGACGGTGACGGGCCCCGCCACGAGGAGCGCGGCGCCCACGAGGAGGACCGCTCTCCGCGGTCGGCGGGGCCGGACGGGTGGGGACTCGCGGATCGGCATGGCACCTCCTGCGGGGGCCTCGTTCGGTGGGCCGGGTGGCGTGGCCCGGGTTCGGAGGCCAAGTGTAGGGACCCGGCGCACCCGGGTCCAGGCGGGCCCGGGCGTAAGTTGCGTCCCAGCCGAGCCGTACCTAGTTAGTGATCGCACCCGACGGACCGGGACTCCCCGAGAGGGGCGCTCCCGCACGGGCGGGCCGAAGCCCGCCGGGACGAAGCATGGTGAAGAACGCAACCGCATCCCTCGTGTTCGCCGCGGCGCTGGCCGTCGCGGCCCCCCTGCGCGCGCAGGATCCTCCCCCCACGATCCTCGAGGGGTACGTGGTGGACGCCACCACGGGGCAGCCCGTGCCGAACGTGCTCCTCATCTTCGAGGGAGGTGACGAGACCATCTCGGACCTGCGGGGTCGATACCGGGTGGAGGGGCTCGGGTCCGGTGAGCACCGGGTGGTGCTGATCACGTCGCGGTGCAACTCCACCTTCGGCAGCGTGGCCCTCGGGCCGGGCGAGATCCGGCAGGTCGCCTTCGCGGTTCCTTCCGAGGTCGACCCGCCGGAGGACCCGGCGGCCGAGGCGAGGGCCTGGCGCCGCCGCTCCCAGGGAACGCTGGTGACGGCCGAGGAGATCCAGGAGATGCGGGCCCTCTCCCTGGCCGAGGTGATCCGCCGGGTCGCGCCGAGCATGGTGGGGGCGCCCCCGGCGCAGGTGGGCGGTGTGACCCACCTCCGGAGTCGCAGCACCGTGTCGGCGTCTGGACCGGTGGAGCCGATCGTGGTCATCGACGGCACCGTCGCGGGTGAGGCGTCGGAGGCCCTGGCCCACATCCCGCCCTCGGAAGTGGAGAGCCTCGAGATCCTGAAGGGCGCTGCGGCGGGTTGGGCGTACGGGACCGGGGCAACCGGCGGCGTCATCAAGGTGGTGACCAAGCAGGGGGAGCAGGGATACTGGCACGCGGACCCCCATCGCTGCGAGATTCCCGCCTTCCCCGCGCGGGAGGGTGGAGGCAGGTAGCACCCGGCAGGTGGCACCGCGACGTCACCGGGTTGGGGTTGGAACGGGTCGTGACACGCGGCGCCCGCTTCGATCGTTCGATACGAGAATGCCCGACCGGACCTGACGTCGTCAGGACGTTCCGACCCGGCTGGGAACCCGGGTCGAAGGCGCCTCGGACGTACGGGTGTCGAAGGATCGGGACTTGACGGAAAGGGTCCTTTCACCATACGGTGTCTGGATCCGATCCACAAAAGAAGGACGAGATGGTCTGGAAGTCAGCGGACCCCCCGCCCCGGAATTCCGGCGGCGGGTGGCGTTCCTTTTGCTCCGGAGATCCCTCCGGCGCTTCGTTTACCCCCACAAGAAGGAGTCGAGGACCGTGAGTTCAACAGTGTCCGCACGAGCACTCCTCGCCGGGCTCGCCCTCTTCGGGCTGGGCGTGTTCGGCACGCCGGCGGCCGCACAGGACGCCGGACGCGTCACCGGAACGGTGATGAACGCCACGAACATGCGCCCGCTGGACGGCGCGCAGGTCGAGCTGGAGGGCACCGGCATGGGCGCCCTCGCCAACGCCCAGGGTCGCTTCCTGATCCTCAACGTGCCCGCGGGCACGTACACGGTGAGGGTGACCATGATCGGGTACTCCACCGACCGCCAGGAAGTCACGGTGCAGGCCGGCGGAACGGCCAACGCCGACTTCCAGCTCGAGGAGACGGCGCTGGCGCTCGACGAGATCGTCGTCACCGGGACGGCGGCCGAGGTGAGGGCCAAGGAGGTCGGTAACAGCCTCGACGCCATCACCTCCCGCGAGATCCAGGACATTCCGCTCCGCAACCCCGAGGACATCCTCGGCGGGCGGGCCCCCGGCGTCACCGTGATGACCAACTCCGGTCAGCCCGGCGCCGGCGGGACGGTCAAGATCCGCGGCGTCAACTCGGTATCCCAGGACGCCCAGCCGCTCATCTACGTGGACGGCGTCCGGATCTTCAACGAGCCGATCAGCGGCGGGTGGGACTCCCGCACGGGCGTGTCGCCCCTCCAGGACATCGCCGCCGACGACATTGAGCGGATCGAGGTCATCAAGGGCGCCGCCGCCACGACGCTGTACGGCACCGAGGCGTCCAGCGGCGTGATCCAGATCTTCACCAAGCAGGGCGTGGCCGGCGAGCCGCTCTGGAACGCCGAGATCGGGCTGGGCCTCTCGCAGATGGGGAACTTCGGCCCCGACGATTCGCAGCTCTTCTCGAAGTGCGACCGCACCTACGAGGGGATGGACCTCACCGACGCCGACGACGACGGTCGCATCGACGACCGCGTGACGTGGACCGATCCGACCTGCCCGTCCAACGGGAACTGGTTCGACACGGGTCTGCAGCAGAGCTACAACCTCTCGGTCCGCGGCGGCCTCGGCGACCTGACCTACTTCCTGTCGGGCAACTTCTCGGACAACGAGGGGACGCTGCCCACGGGGAGGGCCAAGGACGGTGGCTTCCGGGGCAACTTCGGCTTCTCGCCGGCCGAGAACCTCCGCCTGCGCCTCAACACGGCGTACACGAAGCGCGACGTGCGGTGGGTCAACGACGGCAACAACGCCGACGGCTTCCTGCTGAACGTGGGCCGCGGCTATCGCGGCTACCTGAAGGGCGGTAAGGACGCGGTGGCCGAGGAGTGCACGGCCATCCTGAACAGCGGCACCAACTACTGCTCGACCAACGGCTACCTGTTCGACGCCGAGCTCACCACGGACACGGACCGGTTCACCACCGGGTTGACGATCGAGTACGATCCGTGGGAGAGCATCACCAACCGCTTCACGGTGGGTTGGGACTACACCCGCTCGAGCTCGGTCTCGTTCTTCCCCTTCGGCTACCTGGACGACCCGGGCGGCTACTTCTGGGACGAGGCGCTCCGGCATACGAAGCTGTCGCTGGACTACGCCGGCTCGTGGGAGGCCGACTTCACGAGCGACATCGCCTCGACGTTCTCGTGGGGCGGGCAGATCTTCCGTGACCGCCACCGCTGGACGGAGCTCGACGTCTCCGGCTTCGCGGGCCCGGGCGACCCGACGTGGGATTCGGGCTCGGGCGCGCCGGACTACTGGTCCGACTACCCGTTCGCCGAGACCAACGCGGGCTTCTTCCTCCAGGAGATCGTGGGCTTCCAGGACCGGCTGTTCATCACGGGCGGCCTGCGCGTGGACGGGAACAGCGCGTTCGGTGACGACTTCGGGCTGCAGGCGTACCCGAAGGTGTCGGCGTCGTACGTGCTTTCCGACTACGACTTCTGGCCCACCGACTGGTTCGAGACGTTCAAGCTGCGCGGCGCGATCGGTGAGTCCGGGAAGGCGCCGGGCACGTTCGCGAAGCTCCGTACCTGGAGCCCCGTGACGGGCTTCGA
>JASFUL010000269.1:0-7332 GCA_050050315.1 Gemmatimonadota bacterium | reverse complement strand
CCGGCACGGCCAGCGTCACCGACCCGGTCGAGACGCTCCAGCCCAGGCTCTCCACCGTGACGGGCGACAGCGGGCCGGCGGTGATCCGCAGGCGGTTCACCGCGGCCTCGGGTCCGAGCGTCCAGATGGCCGTGGCTTCGCCCCCCGTGTCGGTCTCGCTCCCGGGGCTCGCCAGGGTGCCCCCACCCGCCGTCACCTCCCACCCCACGGACACGCCGTCGAGGGGATCACCGCGCTGGTCCAGCACCCGGATCCGCACGGGTTCCGGAAGGGGGCTCCCGGCCCGGGCCACCCCGTCCTCTCCCGAGAGGACCGTGAGCCGGGTGGCCTCCAGGGGGGTCACGGTCACCTGGGTGCTGCCGCGGGCACCCTCGGAGGTGGCCGTCACGATCGCGGTGCCCCCGCCCACGGCCTTCAGCTCGGCCTCCGGTCCTTCGGGCGTGAGGGTGGCGACCGCCGGATCGGAGGTCTCCCATACCACGGTCCGCCCGGACAGCACGTCACCCTCCGCGCTCCGGAGCGTCGCCGTGACGCGCGTGGCGCCACCTTCCAGGATCTCGGAATCCCCCGCGTCCACCGTGACCGAGGCGACCGGCGGCGGTGGCGTGACGCCTCCACCGTCGCCGCAGCCGAGGACGGCGGCGGACGAGAACACCAGGAGCGAGGCGGTACGGGAGAAGCCGGGGAGCGACGGGGGGAGGGGCATGGTGCGTCGGACGCGAGAGGAGCCGGGAGACCCCGGAAGGGTGGGGGGGGGCGACCCACGGTGCAATCGCGTGAACGCGCCATGTCGACCCATCCCGACCCCGGCTGGGTCCCTCCGGTCGCGGCAGCCGCGGCGGCTCCGGATCCCGAGCGGGCCCGCCACGGACGGCGGGGCGGCGCTCCGACCGTTCCGAAGCACCGCCCCGTAGGCCCGCGATCGCCCGGTCCGGCCGGACCCGGACCGACGTCAGGCCACGTCGTACCGGTCCAGCATCATCACCTTGTCCCAGGCCGCCACGAAGTCGCGGACCATCTTCTCCTCGGCGTCGTCACAGCCGTAGACCTCGGCGATCGCCCGGAGCTGGGAGTTGGACCCGAAGACCAGGTCGGCCCGGGTGGCCGTCCACTTCAGGTCGCCCGTCTCCCGGTCCAGGCCCCTGAACTCGTCCTCGGCGTCCGAGGTCGCCTCCCAGCGCGTGCCCATGTCGAGGAGGTTCACGAAGAAGTCGTTCGTCAGCGTCCCGGGCCGGTCCGTGAAGACGCCGTGGCGCGACTGCTGGAAGTTGGCGTTCAGCACCCGCATGCCGCCCACCAGCACCGTCATCTCCGGTGCGGTCAGCGTCAGCAGCTGCGCCCGGTCGAGGAGGAAGTCCTCCGCTCGTCGGGCGTACCCGGGCTTCCCGTAGTTGCGGAATCCGTCGGCGATGGGCTCGAGCAGCTCGAAGGACTCCACTTCGGTCTGCTCCTGCGACGCGTCCGTGCGCCCGGGCGTGAAGGGAACCTCGACCTCGTGGCCCGCGTCCTTGGCGGCCCGCTCCACGGCCGCGCACCCCGCCAGCACGATGACGTCGGCCAGAGAGATCCGCTTCCCGCCGGTCTGCGCGTCGTTGAACTCGCTCTGGATGGTCTCCAGCACCTCCAGGGCCTTGGCCAGCCTTCCGGGCTGGTTGACCTCCCAGTCCTTCTGGGGTGCGAGGCGGATGCGCGCCCCGTTCGCCCCGCCGCGCTTGTCCGAGCCCCGGAAGGTGCTGGCGGACGCCCACGCGGTGGAGACCAGGTGGGGGACGGAGAGGCCGGAGCCGAGGATCCTGGCCTTCAGCGCGGCCACGTCCTCGGCGTCCACGAGCTCGTGGTCGACCTCGGGGACCGGATCCTGCCAGAGCAGCTCCTCCTCGGGCACCTCGGGACCGAGATAGCGGGAGCGGGGACCCATGTCCCGGTGCGTCAGCTTGTACCACGCCCGGGCGAAGGCGTCGGTCAGCTCCTCGGGATTCTCGTGGAACCGCTTCGAGATCCGCAGATACTCCGGATCCTCCTTCAGCGCGACATCGGTCGTGGCCATCATGGGCGCGTGCCGCTCCGACGGGTCGTGGGCGTCGGGCACCGCGTCCGCCGCCGAGGGGTCGGTGGGCGTCCACTGCCAGGCCCCGGCCGGGCTCTTCGTCAGCTCCCAGTCGTAGCCGAAGAGGGTGTCGAAGTATCCGTTGTCCCACTGGATCGGGTTCGGCGTCCACGCGCCTTCCAGGCCGGCGGTGATGGCGTGAACCCCGACACCGCTGCCGAACCGGCTCTTCCAGCCCAGCCCGAGCTCCTCCATGCCCGCGCCCTCCGGCTCCGGACCCAGGAGGGCCGCGTCGCCGGCCCCGTGGCACTTGCCGAAGGTGTGGCCGCCGGCGATGAGGGCGACGGTCTCCTCGTCGTTCATGGCCATGCGGGCGAACGTCTCCCGGATGTCGTGGGCGGCGGCGAGGGGGTCGGGCTCGCCGTTCGGGCCTTCGGGATTCACGTAGATCAAGCCCATCTGGACGGCGGCCAGCGGTTGCTCGAGATCCCGCTCGCCGGAGTACCGCTTGTCGCCCAGCCACTCCGTCTCCGGGCCCCAGTAGATGTCCGACTCGGGCTCGTAGATGTCCTCCCGCCCGCCGGCGAAGCCGAACGTCTCGAGCCCCATGGACTCCAGCGCGCAGTTGCCCGCGAAGATGATGAGGTCGGCCCACGAGATCCTGCGGCCGTACTTCTTCTTGATCGGCCAGAGCAGGCGCCGGGCCTTGTCCAGATTCGCGTTGTCCGGCCAGCTGTTGAGGGGCGCGAAGCGGATCGTTCCGGAGGAGGCGCCCCCCCTGCCGTCCGAGGTGCGGTAGGTCCCCGCGCTGTGCCACGCGAGACGGATGAAGAGTGGCCCGTAGTGGCCGTAGTCGGCCGGCCACCAGTCCTGCGAGTCCTTCATGAGGGCGAAGAGGTCCTGCCGCACCGCCTCGAGGTCCAGCTCGGCGAACGCCTCGGCGTAGTCGAACCCGTCGCCCATGGGATCGGCCGCCGGGGGGTTCTGATGGAGGATCCCGATGTCGAGCTGCTCGGGCCACCAGTCGCGGTTCGACGTGCCTCCCGCCGTCGTCCGTCCCGTGGCCCCGTGCATGACCGGGCACCCGCCTCCGTTCTCGCCTCCAATTCCGTCCATGGTCCGTTCCGTTGGTGGTCTGCGTCTCGCGGTCCGCTCCGGCCTTCCCGGGAGAGAGCCCCGGACCCGGGGCGAGCGCGGTGGAGCGGTTCCGCAACAGCGAAGGATCTCGGGCCCCGGGGTCGATGGGGAGAGGTACTCCCGCGGGCCCCGATCGTGCCGCTCCTCCCGGTCCGGCGGGTGGGCCGGTCGAACCGGGATCCCCCGACCGGGGTTCCAGCCTTCCGACGCCGGCACGGGTCCGGCGCGCCGCCACCCATCCGACCGCTCGTCCGCTCCGTGTCCTTCTACGCCGACCATGTCTACCCGCCCCTCCTCGACCGGGTCTCGAGGCGCTTCGACGACCAGCGGCGTGGCCTCATGGCCCACGCGGCCGGCCGGGTCCTGGAGCTGGGTGTGGGCACGGGCTCGAACCTCGCGTTCTATCCCTCCTCCGTGGAGCTGGTGGTGGGCGTGGATCCGCACCCGGCGGTGCTGGACCGGGCGGCGGAACGGGTCCGCGGGCGACGGGGTGGGGAGGCGCTGCCCTACCCGGTCCGGCTCCAGCGGGCCGACGCGGCCGCCCTTCCGTACGCCGCGGAGAGCTTCGACACGGTCGTCGCGTTTCTTGCCCTCTGCACCATCCCCGACCTTCCCGGGGCCGCCCGGGAGGCATACCGGGTGCTGCGGCGCCGTGGCCGCCTGCTGGTGATGGAACACGTGAAGGCGCCGGACGGCTCTCGGCTGCTCCGCTGGCAGCGGCGCCTGGATCCTCCCTGGTCCGTCCTGGCCGTGGGCTGCCATCTGGACCGGGACACCGGGGCGGCTCTGCGGGCGGCGGGCTTCGACACGGCCCGCCTGGAGCGATACCGGGACGACACCTGGTTCCCACCCGCCTCGCCCCGGATCCGGGGGGTTCTCCGGAAGACGTGAGGGGACCGTCGGGCGTCCCCCCCATCCTCATGATGGCGCGCACGCCTGGAGAGGGGGGCTTCGAAGGGCCGGAGCATGCGGGTCCCTGTCGGTCCCGTGAAACGAGATTTAATTTGGATCGTAGGGAATACCGTCGGGAGTCCGGGGAAGGCCCCGGGCGACCCGTCCCGGAACCCGAGCGAGGAGCGAACGAACGTGTCCGGTGACCTTCCGAGCGACGTGGAGCAGCAGGTGATGCTGGCCGTGTGGCGCCTCGGCGACGAGGCGTACGGCGTACCGGTGCGGGACGAGCTCGAGCGCACCGCCGGCCGCGAAGTCACGGCGGGGGCCGTCTACACGACGCTCGTGCGCCTCGAGAAGAAGGGGTGGCTCCGGTCGTCCATGGGCGATCCGACGCCCGAGCGCGGCGGCAAGGCCAAGCGGTTCTTCCGCGTCACGTCCGACGGCGTCGAGGCCCTCGGGGCCGCCCGCGCGGTGATGGAACGCCTCTGGGACGGCCTCGAGGTCCCCGACGGGGCGGAGAGCGGGTGAGCCCTCGTCCTCCCCGCCTGGCCCGCTGGATCCTGCGCCGCCGTCTCTCGGGCAGCGTGGGAGATGCGGTGTCCGGCGACCTGGCCGAGCGCTTCCAGCGCCACGTCGTATCGCAGGGGGCGCTGCGGGCCCGCATCCGCTACTGGCGCGAGGTCCTCTCGCCCTCCCTGGCCCGACTCCGGGACGAGGCCGGGACCCTCGATCCGACGCCCGGGGCGTCGCCCCGTTCCCCCCACCGCGAGTCGCTCGTGCGCTCCCTCCTCCGTGACGCGAAGTACTCCGTGCGGGTCCTGGCCAAGGCCCCGGGCTTCACCGCCATCGCCGTGCTGTCGCTGGCGGTGGGCATCGGACCGAACACGGCCATCTTCTCGATGGTCAACGCGACCCTGCTGAGGGGCACCCAGGCCGCGCACCCCGAGACGTTGATCGACATCTGCCCCCTCGGCGAGAACGGGGACTGCTACTACGCGGGGCACTGGATCCGCGAGCGGCTGCAGGAGGACGCGGACGACGTGCTCGACGGCGTCACCGCGTGGGTCCTCATGCAGGGCGCGGTGGAGGAGGACGGCCTGCCTGTCCCGATCCACTACGAGCTCGTCACGGGCGACTACTTCGACGTGCTGGGCCTGGTGCCCGAGCGGGGCCGCTTCTTCACGCCCGAGGAAGACGCCACCCTCGGGACCCACCCCGTGGCGGTGGTCTCCTATCCGTTCTGGCAGAACCGGATGGGTGCCGACCCGGACGTGGTGGGCTCGGAGCTCCGGGTCAACGGCAGACCCTACACCGTGGTGGGCGTGGCCCCCCGGGGCTGGACGAGCAAGATGGTGCCCGGCGCCCAGGCCGACCTCTGGCTTCCGTACAGCATGTATCCGCACCTGGCGCCCGGCCAGGCCAACAACGGAAACCTCGGGTTCACCGCCCGGGTCCGGGACGGCGTGGACGTGGAGACGGCCGTGGCGGCCGTGGAAGCCATCGGCGTCCGGATCGACCGGGAGCGGAAGGAGCGTGGGTCCGAGGGCGACTTCCGCCTCGGCGCCTTCCCGTGGACCGACTTCTACCTCCATCCCAGCCTCGACGGGCCCATCGTGGCCATCGCCGGGCTGCTCATGGCCGTGGTGGCCGTGGTCCTCGTCATCGCGTGCGTCAACCTGGCCGGCTTCCTCCTGGCCCGGGGCACCGACCGCCGCCGCGAGGTCGCGGTCAGGCTGGCCATGGGGGCCAGCCGCGCCTCCATCGTGCGCCAGGTGCTGGTCGAGTCGGCGCTCCTGGGTCTGGCGGGCGGCGCCCTCGGGCTCTTCATCGGGATATGGACGGCCCGGGCGCTGTTGGCCATCGAGCTGCCCATCGAGCTGCCGCTGAACCTGGACATCGGACTGGAGCCGAAGGTGCTCGCCTTCACCGCGGGCGTGAGCGTCCTCGCCGGGCTCATCTTCGGCCTGACGCCGGCGTTCCAGGCCTCCCGGAGCCCGGTGGGAGCCGTGCTTCGCGACGAGGGCAACGCCGTGGCGGGGGGGCGCCGGGTGGCTCTGCGGGGATGGCTCGTGGCGGGGCAGATGACGCTCTGCGTGGTCCTGCTCGTGGGCGCGGGCCTCTTCGTCCGCTCCCTCGCCGAGGCGGGCTCGATCGATCCCGGCTTCGACACCGGTCCGGCCGTGCTCGTGCAGGTGAGCGGCCTGGGCGCGGGGTACGAGTCGGGGGCGGAGATGAGGCCCGTCATCGAGGCCGCCCTCGAGGACATCCGCGCCCGCCCCGAGATCCGCTCGGCGGCCCTCGTTACCCGTCCCCCGCTGCAGCTCGGCAACTGGGTGCGCTTCTACGACGTGCCGGGCGTGGACCCTCCGCCGAACCGGAACAACCACCGGATCGAGGTGACCTCCGTCTCGCCCGGCTACTTCGAGACCATGGGCATCCCGCTCCGGGAGGGACGCGCCTTCGACGAGCGGGACGGAGAGGACGCGCCCCCGGTCGTGGTCGTGAGCCGGGCGCTGGCCGAGGGGTTCTGGCCGGGCGAGGTGGCCGTGGGTCGTACGCTCATCCCGGTGGGGGACCGGGAGAACCCCGTGACGGTGGTGGGGGTGGTGGAGGACGTGAAGATCTGGAACCTTCAGGAGCCGCCCCGGCCCTACCTCTACCAGCCCTTCGCCCAGGCGCCGTCCACGTCGGTCGTCGTGGTGGCCCGGGGTGGCGTGGCGCCCCCCCTCCTCGGCCGCGCCGTCGTCGAGTCCCTCCGGCGGGCCGACCCCGGCATGTTCGTGCCCGGGGTGAAGAGCATGGACGAGCACCTGGGCTACATCCTCTTCCTCCCCCGCATGGCCGCCACGCTCGTGGGTGGCTTCGCCATCCTCGCGCTGGTCCTGGCCGTCATGGGCCTGTACGGCATCGTCAGCTACGGCGTGGCCCGGCGGACCCGCGAGATGGGCATCCGCATCTCGTTGGGCGCGGCCGCGGGCGACGTGGTGGGGCTGGTGGTCAGGCGGGGGCTGGCCCTCGCGCTGGTGGGCGCCGTGGTGGGCGTGGCCGTCGCCATGGCCGCGTCCCGGCTCATCGGCCCATGGCTCATCGGCGTGGAGCCGTGGGACCCCCTCACGCTGGCGGGGGTGCCCCTTCTGCTGCTGGCGGTGGCGGCCGCGGCGGCCTTCCTTCCGGCCCGCCGGGCGAGCCGGGTGAACCCGACCGAGGCGCTGAGGGCGGAGTGACACGAAGGGGCCGGGGCCTCGCCGGGGCGG
>JASFUL010000268.1:0-7341 GCA_050050315.1 Gemmatimonadota bacterium | reverse complement strand
CCAGCGCCCCCGATGAAGGCGGCTTCGGTGAACGGATAGGTGCCCCACGTCCGCTTCCCCGCAGCCCGCAGCGCCAGCACGGGGTTGCCGCCCTTCGGTGAGAGGTAGGTGGAGACCTGTCCGTGCAACACGCCGAAGGCACCGCGGTCGACGTCGAAGAGCTCCGGGTAGTACGAGGCCCCCCCGCCGACCCTGTATCCGGACGTCGGCGTTCCGTTGATGTCGCGCTCGTCCACCGAGAACGTGGTCCGGAGGCCGGCGTACGTGAACTTCCCCGAACCGTAGGGAGCCGCCTCTGCGACGTATGACCCACCGTCGAGCGTATCGGTCGACGTGTAGGTGAGGGCGGGTCCGACCTCCAGAAAGCGCCGTTCCCCATCCCCGAAGCTGGCGCCCACGGTCGCCGTCACCTGCTTGTGCGTGACCCTGTGATACTCCGCGGGCTGCGAAGCCGCCGTCGCGTTCCCGAGTCCGTAGTAGTTGAGGATCTCGATCCCGCTCCAGCGGAAGCGGAGGCGGACATCCATGTCGGAGAGCACGCGGCGGAAGAGGTGCCGGTAGTCCACGATCGGCTCGTTCACACCGAACGCCCATCCGGCCTGGACCCGGATGCGATCGTGATACGGCCGCTTGAGGAAGCCGTAGCGCTCGTGCCTGAGCCCCGGCACGATCAGCAGGCCGCGGTCGGAGTCGTAGCTCATCCTGGGCTCCGGCACCGTACGGGTTCCCCAATCCAGGTTTCGTTCCGACTCGAACCAGGAGAAGACGCGGGATGCCCTCTGGCGCCTCCAGGGGATGTCCTCGTCGACGTCGGTTCCCGCGTCGTCGTCGTAGAAGAGGACGGAGGCGGCGGCTGTCGTGGTCCGGGCGACTGCGGCGTCTTCACCGCCTCCCCCGATCACCCGGATCAGTGGACCGTCTCCCTCGCCGAGCACGGTCAACACGTCATCCCCGCCGTGGAGATAGATCCGCACCTCGGACGTCTCCTCGGCGAAGAAGGTCCGCTCGAACGAGGGCTCTTCCGCGCCCTCTGGAACCAGCGTGACCGCAGTCCGCCCGTCCGGGTGGCGCTCGATGACCAGGGCTTCGTCGACGTCCGTGCCGTGCACGTCGGCGGCCTCGAAGACGACACCGTACAGGACCTGGGCCGCCCTCGGAAGGTGATCGCGACGACTCAGGAGCGCGGCGCGGAGGTCGTTCCCCACCAATGCCTCGTGCTCAGGGGGCAAGCGGCTCACGGCATCGTCGATCACGTCGTCGGTCAGCGAGGAGACCACTCCACGCACCACATCACGCCACGCTTCCCGCTCGAGGCCCACCAGGAGGTTCCGGTCGATGTCCCACGCATTGCGCGTGAGACCGTGGATGTCCGGGTAGACGTCCTCGAAGTTCACGAGCCGCCGCTCGTACCACCGGGCCAAGCCCTTGAGGTAGCCGTCGAACCGCACGAATGCTTGATCCCGATCGCGTGGGATCACCCGCCAGACGAAACCCCCGCCGTCGTCCTCGAAGCGGGCCCAGAGGTGGTTGTTGTGACTTCGGTCCCGGTCGCCCACCAGGATGTCCACCAGCCGAGCCCGGAGGAGTTCCCTGGCATCCACGCGTTGAGTGGGGTCCTCCTCCAGGGCGTCGAACAGGTCGTCCGTTTGCACGATCCGCCGGGATCCAGCGAAGCCTCGTGTACCGTCCGGTCCGTCGTCCGGCCTCTCCTCCACGAGGACGAGGAGCCCCGCGAACTGCTCCCGGAACTCCGCGAGGCGAGGATCGTCCGGCACGACCATGAACCGTGGTTCCGGGTGCAGGACGCCGACCGCCTCGAGCAGCCGGGCGACGACGGGCGCACCCGTGGGATGGAAGGACGAGATCTGGTCCTGGATGATCGCTTCGACGGGCGATCCCTCGAAGTCCTCCAGCAGGTCCGCGGGGACCTTGTTCACGGACCGGAAGACGTAGCGGCGTCCGTCCGCGCCGTCGAGGTGGAGTGTCTGCGTCGTCATTCCACCTCCCACTCGCTCCGGGGTCAGCCCTCCTCCGATCCTCTCCAGATCCGCGACGGGAACCCGGATGGGCATGATCCAGAGCTGGCGATATCCGCCGCCCATCAGGGCGCTGTACAGGCCCCCGGTAGCGTATGCCGCGCCGGGCGTCACCGTGACGCTGTCGGTCCCGGGAAGGGGAGGGGGGGTCACCTGGGCGCTCGCGGTCACGGGGACGGCCGCGAGAGCGAGAAGGAGGAGTGTGCCGCGACGCTCGAGCGTCTGCCCAGCGGTGGGCCTCGCGGGGCGTGGTGACATTCTCGTGTCCTGCCATGGCGTACGCGCAGTGGCCCAACTTGCGCCCACGAGGTCCGCCGGGGCAAGAAGGAACTCCGATGGCCCCCCTTGCGCCGGGTGGAGGAAGGGGCTGACTCGCTTCCGGGAACCCCGCCCCGAGCCACCCCAACGCCGAGCCCCTTCCCGGACCCCCGGGACCATCCTAGATTGTAATCCCTACATTGTGAGGAAAGGGCCGGCCGGGCCTCACGAGGCTCCCGGCACGCGACGGAAAGGAGCGGAAGGATGAAGCAGAGGAGGCAGGGATGAGGAGCGCGAGGGAATGGACGTTGGCCGTTCCGGCCGCGCTGATCCTGGTGGTCGGGGCCCTCTCGCCGCTGCACGGCCGAGCCGGGACCGACGATCCGGTCGAGGTGCCCCTCGCCGTCCGGGACGGGCGCATGGTGGTTCCCGTCCGCACGCCGGACGGGGCCGAGCTGTCGTTCCTGGTCAGCACGGGGTCGGCCGTCACCGTGCTCTCCGAGTCGGGAGCCGCCCGTGCCGCCGGCCGGGACTTGACCCTCGGGGGCGTCCCGCTGGACATGGAGGGCGTACGGACCGTCGAGGACGGATCGCTCACCGTGGACGGGACGGTCATGGACGGGCTCGTGGGGGTCAATACCCTCAACCGGTTCGACGTCCTCTTCGACGCGCCCGGGGGTCGGTTGGTGCTCCAGCCCGTCGGGCCGGCGGTCGCGTGGCCGATCGCGGGGCTTTCCGAGCCCGTGCGCCTGCGTGTGTATCACGGCGTGGTGCTGGGGCTGGACGTGGAGGTGAACGGGGTCGAGTACCCGGCGATGCTGGAGCTCGGCTCGCCGGCCCTGCTGGTGAACCAGAGGGTCCTGGAGGAGGCGGGGATCGACGGCGAAACCGTGGACCGGATGCGCCTCGGCTCCTCGACGTTCCACGACGTCCCGGTGCGCCTGAGCGACCACCCCGTCATCGCTCGCTTCTCGCCGGGCGGCGACGGCTTCGTGCTCGTGGGCACGCCCCCCGCCCTCGCGTGTCCCGTGGCCATCAGCTGGGTCCACCGCGAGATGAGGACGTGCGCGCGATGAGCCAGGACTACCCGGGTGAGTTCGAGCAGATGGTGCTGCTCTCCATCATGCGCCTGGGGGAGCGGGCGTACGGCGTGGCCGTCAAGGACGAGATGGAGTCCGTGACCGGTCGCTCGCCGTCGAGCGGAGCCCTCTACACGACGCTCGACCGCATGGAGAAGAAGGGCTTTCTCGAGTCCCGCGCCGGGGATTCCTCGTCCGAGCGCGGCGGGCGGCCCCGGCGCTACCTGCGCCTCACGCCGGCGGGGCGGGAGCTGCTGACCCGGTCACGAAGCGCCCTTCTGGCGCTGTGGGACGGGCTGGAAGGAGCGCTGGACGGATGAGCGGCCCCCGTCCGCCCCGCTGGCTCGAAACGGTCGTCGAGCGGGTGGTCCCCGAAGGCCTCCCCGGCCAGGGCGTGCTCGGCGACCTGACCGAGGAGTACCGGCGCCGCGCGATCCACTCCGTCTTCCGCGCCCGTCTCTGGTACGCCCGCCAGACGCTCTCGATCGTGGCCTACGGCGTGCTGCTGGCGAGGCCCGACGCCGAAGACACGCACACCCGGTCCGACGTCTCCCTGGACGTCCGCTGGGCGCTGCGGCTCGTTCGCAGACATCCGGGCTTCGCCGCGGGCGTCGTGGCGGTGCTGGGCCTCGGGCTGGGCGCCACGGTGGCGGTCTTCTCGGTCGTCGCCGGGACCTTCCAGAACACGAGCTGGTGGGACGAGCCCGACCGGGCGGTGGCGGTGTGGCCGGAGCGCAAGTGGTCCTTCGGGATGATCGAGCTGTACCGCGAGGAGCAGTCCGTGTACCGCTCGCTCGGCGGGTACGTGGAGCTGGCGTTCGCCCTCGGGACTCCGGACGGGGGGAGCGAGAGCGTGAACGGGGTGTTCATCAGCCCCGAGCTCTTCCGGGAGCTGGCGGTACAGCCGGGCCTCGGACGGTCCCTGCGGGACGAGGACGCGCTGCTCGGCGTGGAGCCCGTCGTGGTTCTCGGCGAGGCCCTGTGGCGTCGGTCGTTCGGCGGGGATCCGGACGTGGTGGGTCGCGTGGTGGACGTGGGCGGTGAGTCCGTCCGCGTCGTCGGCGTCCAGGGCGTGGGGGGGCGCGCCCCGGGGGGCCGTGCGGAAGTGTGGCTCCCCCTGGTCGTGGACCCGAGGGAGGACGACTACTTCAAGCAGGTCGACCTGAAAGCCGTGGGCGTCCTCGCCGACGGCGCCACCATGGCCGACGCCTACGACGATGTCGACGCGTTCGGCGACTACCTGGTGCGCCTGTTTCCCACCTTCTTCCGGCCGGACTGGCAGGAAGGGCTGGTGCGCGTGGCCCGGGCCGACGCTTCCCAGCGTCGCCTGGTCTCCACGCCCCTCCTCCTCCTCCTGGGGGGCTCCGGGCTCCTCCTGCTGGTCACCGCGCTGAACGTCGGGAACCTGCTCCTGGGCCGGGCCATCGAGCGGCGGACCGAGTTGGCGGTCCGGTCGGCCATCGGCGCGGGGCGGCGGAGGATCGTCCAGCAGCTCCTGGTCGAAGCGGCGGTCCTGACGGCGCTCGCCGTGGGCGTCGGGCTCCTCGTGGGTGCCTACGGAGGCCCGTGGATCGCCCAGCTCTTCGTGGGGGAGGCGGTGGTGGCCAGCGTCGCGATCCTGACGCCCGCCGTCCTGGCCTTCGCGGGCGCGGTGGCGGTCGGCGCGTGGCTGGTCCTCGGGGGCGTGCCCGTCCTGCACTTCCTCCGTGGCCGGGCATCGGGCCTGGCCCTCGCGCCCCGTTCCGGCGCCCGTGGACAGAGGTTCCTGGTGGCCATCCAGGCGGCGCTCGCCACCCTCCTCCTGGTGTCGGCCACGCTGCTGGTGGCCACCGTCGGGAACCTCCGCGACGTGCCCCTCGGCTTCGACGACGCGGGGCTCCTCACGGTGGACCTGTCTCCGCCGGAGGACCGGGTGGCCGATCCGGCCACGGCGCGGGAGCTCTACGACCGCCTGGCAGAGCGGATCCGGGGCCTTCCGGGGGTCGAGGCCGTGGGTCTCACGGGGTGGCTGCCCCTGGCCGCCCAGGCGCCGACGGCTCCGCTCAACCTGGAGGCGGCGCCCGTCCACCAGGCCGAGGCCCGGAGCGCCCCGATGCACAAGGTGGATCGGGGCTTCTTCGAGGTCATGGGCCTCGAGGCGGTCGAAGGGCGGCTTCTCGGCACCGAGGATCGGGCCGACGGGATCCGCGCCGTGGTCGTCAGCGAATCCCTTGCGCGTGAGGTCTGGCCCGACCGGTCACCGGTCGGCCAGCGGGTCGCCATCGATCCCCACATGTGGAACACGTTCGTCCCCGTCGTGGGAGTCGTGCCGGACATCCGCACGGGCGACCTCACCGGTCCGCCGACCGGGGTCGTGTACGCCGCCCTCGCCGAGGGGCCCACGCGGGACGTGACCCTCGTGGTGAGGACCGCCGGGGGAGGGGAGGAGACCGTCTCCGCCGTCCGACGGTCCGTCTCCGACGTCGACCCGCTGGTCCCCGTCCGATCCGTCGCCTGGATGGGCGACGTGGTCCGGGCCGCCTACTCCATCGCGTGGGTGGTCATGGGCCTTCTGGTGGCGTTGGCGGCCCTCGCCACCGCCCTCGGCGCCATCGGGATCTACGCGGCCCTCACCCAGCAGGTGGCCGCCACGCGCAGGGAGATCGGGGTGCGGATGGCCCTGGGAGCCGATCCGGGCCGTGTGGTGGGCGAGGTCGTGCGCTCGGGGCTCCTGGTCACGGTCGCCGGCATCGCCGGGGGGAGCGTGGTGGCGGCCCTGTCGGTGCGGGTGCTGGACTCGCTCCTCTTCGGTGTATCGCCCCTGACCCCGTGGGCCTACGCGGCTCCCGCCGCGGCGCTGTGCGCGGCCGCGCTGGTGGCCGGATGCGTCCCGGCGTTCCGGGCGGGGAGGCTGCCCCCGGCCGAGGTCCTGCGGGAGGAATAGCCGGAATGCGCGGCCCCGCCGGTCTTCGCGGGGCCGCGCGTCGGGTAGGTCTCACTCCACGCGCAGGGTCCGCGCCGGATCCACGGAGGCGGCCCGGCGGGCCGGTACGAAGGCCGCGAGCAGCGCCACTCCCGAGAGGATCATGGGGATCAGGGCGAACGTCGCCAGGTCCGTGGTACCGATCCCGTAGAGGTAGGACTTGAGCGTCCACGTGACGCCTCCGGCCAGGAGCACGCCCACCACCCCTCCCGCGAGGACGAGTCGCATCCCCCCGCCTACCGCCATGCGCACGACGTCGCCGGCCGAGGCGCCGAGGGACATGCGGATCCCGAGCTCCCGGGTGCGCCGGGACACCGCGTAGCTGACGACACCGTAGATGCCGATGGCGGCCAGCGTGAGGGCGAGCCCGCCGAACACCGAAAGGAGGAGGGCCGCCATCCGGGGGGCGAAGAGCATGATCGCCAGGTGCTCGTTCATGGTCTTGGCCTCCATCACCACCATGTCCGGGTCCACTTCGTCCAGCGCCTGGCGCGCCTCGCGCAGGAGCTCCTCGCTCGTGCCCTGCCCCTTCACGACGAACTGGGAGCTGAAGAACGTCCCCTGGCCCTGCACGTGGTAGACGTAGGGGCGGGGATCCTCGCCCAGGGTGCGCACCTTGGTGTCGGCCGCCACCCCGACGATCCGGAGTGGGTTGCCCTCGCCGGCCTCGATCGTCCGGCCCACCACGTCCTCGCCCGGATAGAAGCGGCGGACGAACGCCTCGCTCACCACCGCCGCGGGCTCGCCGTCCCGGTCGCTGTCCACGAAGCCGCGTCCGCGCAGGATGGGCACTCCCATCGCCTCGAAGTAGGATGGCGAGACGGTGGCGTTGTCGAGGTCGTGGTCCCCGTCCGGCGACTCCGACGGCACACCCGGCAGGATGTAGCCGCGCGTCTGGACCCCGGCACCGAGGGGCAGCCGGTCGGCCGTGGCCACGGCGTCGACCGCGGGATGCGCGAGGAGCCGCTCCTCGTACCGCTGGTAGAACGCCCGTACCTCCTCGGGC
>JASFUL010000267.1:0-7490 GCA_050050315.1 Gemmatimonadota bacterium | reverse complement strand
ACGGGCCTCGTGGGGGGCAAGGTCCCGGCGTGGCAGGGCAACCTCCGCTACGGCTCGACCGCGCTGTACGTGGTGGAGGCCGACGAGTACGACCGCTCGTTCCTGACGCTGGAGCCGGACGTGGCCGTGGTGACGAACCTCGAGGCCGATCACCTCGACGTCTACCGGGACCTCGACGGGGTCCGGGCGGGGTTCCGCGACTTCCTGGCCCGGGTGCGGAACGGAGGCAGGGTGGTCGCGTGCGCCGACGACCCCGGAGCGTCGGGGCTCCTCGCCTCCTCCGGGGGCAAGGGCTACTCGTACGGCCTCTCCGCCGGATCCCAGCTGCGGGCCGTGGACGTCGAGACGTCGGCCTCGGGGACCCGCTTCCGCGCCGTCGAGGAAGGCCGCGACCGAGGCACGCATCACCTGGGCGTCCCGGGCCTGCACAACCTCCGCAACGCCCTCGCCGCGGCCGCGGGAGCCCGCCATCTCGGCGCCTCCTGGGAGGCCATCGGGCGGGGGTTGGACCGCTACCGCGGCGTAGGCCGGCGCTTCGAGCTGCTGGGCGTGGCCGCGGGCGTGGCCGTGATCGACGACTACGCGCACCACCCCACCGAGATCCGCTCGACCCTGGAGTCGGTCCGCGCGGTCCACCCGGGCCGGCGCGTCGTCGCGGCGTTCCAGCCCCACCTCTACTCCCGCACCCGGGACTTCGCCGCCGCCTTCGGCGACGCCCTGACGGCGGGGCTCGGGGCGGAGGACGAGGTCTGGATCACCGACGTCTTCCCGGCCCGCGAGGAGCCGATCCCGGGCGTCACGGGCGAGCTCGTGGCCGAGGCCGCCCGGGCGGCCGGAGGCGAGGACGGCCCGGCGATCCACTACCACGCGGCCCTGGACGGGCTCGACGACCGATTGCTGGAGGTGCTCCGGGAAGGGGACGTGCTGGTGGCCATGGGGGCCGGCAGTATCGAGCGCCTCGGTGCGTCGGTGCTGGAGGGGCTGGCGCGGTCGGCCGGAGGGGCGCGTGGTTAGGCCCGGCAGGCTCGTGCTCGGGGCCGTGGTGGCGGCGCTCCTCGCCAGCCAGGCGGGGCGTGTGCGCGCCGCGCTGGCGGAGGTCGAGCTGTTCCGGGTGAAGGACGTGGAGGTGGAAGGGGCCCGCTACGTCTCGGCCGCCGAGGTGACCGGCGCCCTGCGGCTGAGCCCCACGGCCAGCGTCTGGGACGACCGGGCCCCTCTGGAAGCGCGCGTGAGCGGGCATCCGCTGGTGAGCTCCGCCCGCATCGGCCGCCGGCTCCCGTCGACGCTCGTGGTGCGGATCGACGAGCGCGAGCCGGTGGCGCTCCTGGCCACGCCGACGCTGGAGCCCGTGGACGCGCGGGGGCGGACGCTCCCGCTGGATCCGGCCCGGCACCGGCTGGACCTCCCCCTGCTGGTCGTGCCCGATCGGGCGTTGGGGGAGGAGGGAGCGCACGAGTCCGGGGCCGGGGAGCCCGGGCGCGTTCCCCGGCCGGTTCGCGTCCTGGCGGGGGAGATCGCTCGCCTGGGGGAGGCCGAGCCCTCGTTCATGGGCATGGTCTCGGAGCTGACCTGGATACGGTACGACGAGGCGGCGGCGCGGTGGGGCGATCCCGGCGTCGTCATCCGCTTCCGGCCGCCCCTCTCGCCGCGACGCGTCCGCGAGGCGATGTCGGTCCTGGCCGACGCCACGGCCCGGCGGCCGGAGCGGGCGGTCGAGCTCGTGGACCTCCGCTGGGCCGACCAGGTGGTCGTGCGCTACGGGGGGAGGGGGTCGTCCTGATGCGGTCGAATCTGGTCGCCGGACTCGACATCGGCACCACCCGCACCTGCGCCGTGATCGGTGAGCTGGTGGGGGAGGAGCGCCGTCAGCCCGGGGTCCGGATCCTGGGGGTGGGCCAGGCCCGCACCTCGGGCCTCCGGGGCGAGCTGGTGACGAACATCGAGGAGACGACCGACTCGGTGCGTGCCGCGATCGACGAGGCCGAGCTGATGGCCGGGGTCTCCATCGACCGGGTGTACGCCGGGATCGCCGGGCAGCACGTGGAAGCCCGGCACTCGCTGGGGATCGTGGCCGTCGGCGGCGAAGACATCCTCCCCGCCGACGTCGGGCGGGTCCACGAGGTGGCTCGGGCGGTCGCGCTGCCGCCGGACCGGGAGATGCTCCACGCCATCCCCACCGAGTACGTCGTGGACCACCAGCGGGGCATCAAGGACCCGGTGGGCATGTCGGGCACGCGGCTGGAGGCCGAGGTCTACCTCGTGACGTGCTCGTCGACGGCGGCGGCCAACATCCGGAAGGCGGTCACCCGGGCCGGATACACCGTGCAGGAGCTCGTCCTGGAGCCCCTGGCCACGGCCCGCTCGGTCCTGACCGAGGACGAGAAGGAGGTGGGCGCCGCGATGGTCGAGATCGGGGGGACCACCACCGACATCGCCGCCTACTACGAGGGAAAGATCCAGCACGTCGCGATCCTCCCGGTCGGAGGCACGGCGGTGACGCAGGACCTCGTGAAGGGACTCAACATTCCCTTCGCCGAGGCCCGTCGGACGAAGGAGTCCCACGGCGCCGCCGTCTCCCGGATGGTCGATCCGGGCGAGACGGTGGAGGTGCCGGGACCGGCCCCCGGCCAGATGCGCCACGTGGCCCGGGAGCTCATCGCCCACGTCATCGAGCAGCGGGTCGACGAGATCTTCGGGATCGTCCTGGCCGAGCTCGAGGGCCAGGGACTCCTGGACCGGCTCGGCGCCGGCGTGGTGCTGACGGGAGGAAGCGCCGCCCTCCCCGGGCTGGTCGAGCTCGCCCAGCAGTCCTTCGCCGCCCCCGTCCGCCTGGGTGTGCCCGGGGAGGGTCTCACCGGGCTGGCCGACTCGGTGGGGCGCCCGCGCTTCGCCTGCGCCGCCGGGCTCGCGCTGTACGGCGCGGACCGCTACGCCGAGACCGGGGAGGGTGTGTCCACCCTCGTCTCGGGCGTGGCCAGCCGCGTCGTCGCCTGGCTCCGGGAGTTCTTCTGATGGATCACCGACCTCGGCGCCGCCACCCCGGGCCCGGTTGGATGCGAGCCCCGCCCGGCCGACGACGGCGGGCGCCGGCGGGAGGCCCCGAGCCCCCCCCGGATCCGGCCGCGCACACCCGGACGCACCCACACGCCCTTCGCACGCGGGAGCCAGAGAGATGATGAAGTTCGAGTTCGAGGAGGTCCCGGTACAGAACGCCAGCATGAAGGTCATCGGTGTCGGCGGCGCCGGCGGCAACGCCGTGAACCGCATGATCGACGAGGACCTCGAGGGGGTCGAGTTCCTCTCCCTGAACACCGACGCCCAGGCCCTCAAGGGCTCGCGGGCCCAGGTGACGATGCAGATCGGCAGGAAGCTCACGCGCGGGCTCGGCGCCGGCGCCCGGCCCGAGATCGGGCGTCAGGCCATCCACGAGAGCGCCGACGAGGTACGCGAGGCGCTGGATGGAGCGGACCTCGTCTTCGTGACGGCGGGGATGGGGGGAGGCACCGGGACCGGCGCGGCGCCCATCATCGCCGACATCGCGAGGGAGCTGGGCGCCCTCACGGTGGGCATCGTCACGCGCCCCTTCACGTTCGAGGGGAAGAAGCGGGATCGCGCGGCCGAGCAGGGGCTGGCCGAGCTGCGTCGGAGCGTGGACACGATGATCGTCGTTCCGAACGACCGGATCCTCTCGGTGGTGCCGAAGGGGACGACGTTCAAGGACGCCCTGAAGAAGGCCGACGAGGTGCTCCTGCACGCGACCCAGGGCATCAGCGACCTGATCCGCGTCTCGGGCGAGGTGAACGTCGACTTCGCCGACGTCCGCACCATCATGGCCTGCCGCGGGGCCGCGCTCATGGGGTCCGGCTTCGGGCAGGGGGAGAACCGGGCCCAGGAGGCCGCCCAGGAGGCGATCAGCTCGCCGCTCCTCGACGACATCTCCATCGCCGGGGCCCGCGGCGTCCTGCTCAACGTGACCGGCGGAGCGGACCTGGCCATCGACGAGGTGACCGAGGTCTGCACCATCATCCAGGAGGAGGCCGGCGACGAGGCCGAGATCATCTTCGGGGCCGTGCACGACCCGGGGCTCGAGGGGACGATCCGGGTCACCGTGATCGCGACCGGCTTCGACCGCTCGCCCCAGGAAGACAACATGGTGCGTCCGGACTTCCGACGTCCCCGGTCCGTGGCTCGGAGCGGGTCCGGGTCGTCCCGTTCGGCGGCGGCCTCCCGTGGCGGTTCGAAGAGCCGGGGGAACGGCCGGTCGGCCCGACGGGAGGAGACCGAGGTGGTCCAGGTCGCCCGCGAGCCTCGCGTGGAGCAGCAGCGGATGGCCGTCGGAGGGGGCTCCGGAGGCGGCGTGGTCTCCATGAAACGCTACCCCGAAAGGCTCGTCGCCAAGGAGCAGATCAGGGAGCTGGACATCCCGACCTTCATACGGAGACAGATGGACTGACGTACGGGAAGGCCCTAGCTTGGAGAAGACGGACCGAGCGGCTCGGAAGACCCGCCTTCTCGAGAACGGAACCCGACCGGAAGCCCGTGATACCCACGCGCAGGAACGCAACCTATCGAGCCCTTCTCGGGGTCGGCGGCCTCCTGTGCGTCGGGATCGTCACCGTGGCCCTGCCGTCCGGTCCGCCGCAGGTGGAGCCCGTGCTCGAGCCGGTCTTCGCCCGCCCGGCCGAGACGGTCCGGATCCGGGCGCTGGGGAGGGGACAGACGTTGGGCGAGGTGCTGGAGGACGCCCTCGCACCGGCGGAGCAGCAGCGCCTCGTCATGGCCTTCCGGGAACAAGCCAGCCCACGACGGATGCGGGTGAACACCGAGATCATGCTGCGCTACCGCCCGGCTCCGGAGGGAGAGGCGGCGGCGGGCGAGCGGTGGCTGCGCGGGGTGGACGTGGCCCTCAACCCCGACGAGACGGTGCGGCTGACGCGGGACGCCTTCGGATGGCACTCGGCCATGATCCGGACGCCCACCTGGACGGACACGATCTACGCCGCGGGCCAGATCGAGGACGTGCTCTGGAACGCCGTCATCGAGAACCCCGTCCTCGACGAGCTCCCCGTCAAGGACCGCGCCCTGCTCATCCATCACCTCGACAAGATCTTCCAGTGGCAGATCGACTTCTCGCGCCAGATCCAGCGGGGTGACAGCTACCGGTTCGTCTTCGAGCGGCTGGTCCGGCCCGACGGGAGCATGCGCGCGGGGCACGTGATCGCCGCCGAGCTGGTGAACTCCGGCACGCCCTTCCACGCCGTCTGGTTCGACCCCAACGGGGACGGGGACGGCACGTACTACGACCTGGACGGGAAGTCGGTGAGGCGGGCCTTCCTGATGAAGCCCCTGGAGTTCCGGCGGATCTCGTCCCGCTACTCCACCGGGCGGTTCCATCCGGTCCTGAAGCGGACGCGCGCCCACCGCGGCGTGGACTACGCCGCCGACCGCGGCACGCCGATCATGGCCACGGCGGACGGCGTGGTGACCCACCGGGGGCCGCTCGGCGGCCTGGGCAACGCCGTCGTCATCCGCCACCCGAACGGGTTCCTGACGCGCTACGGCCACATGAGCCGGTTCGCTCCCGACGTCCACGTCGGGACGCGCGTGAGGCAGGAGCAGGTGATCGGATACGTGGGCGCCACCGGGCTGGCCACGGGCCCCCACCTGCACTACGAGATGTGGCGGAGCGGGAGGCCCGTCGACCCCCTGGCCATCGAGCTCCCCGCCGGCGACCCCGTGCCGACGGACGCCATGGACCGCTGGTCGGACGAGCTCCCGCAGCGCCTGGCCCTGCTCGAGAGCCTCCCCAGCCCGGTCTCCGTCCTCATGGCCAAGGCCGACCGGCGGGCCGACCGGGACCACGAGGACGAGGTCCAGCAGGACGGGCCGGCGGACCTCTGAGGCGGGCGGTCCCGGCCGGTAGCGGCCCGTGACCTGGACCGGAGCCGCCCTCGCGGCCGTTGCGGCGCTGGCGCTGGTCGCCTGGGTCCTCTGGATCTACCGGCGCCGCGAGCTCCCCGTGGGGGGCGTCGGCGCTCTGGCGGCCCTCCGCGTCGCCGTCGTCCTGCTCGTGCTCCTCCTCCTGTTCGATCCGACGCTGCCCGCTGGAAGCGGGTCCGACGGGTCCCGGGCACGGGTCCTGGTCGACGGCTCGGTCAGCATGGGCTCCGGCACCGGGTCGCCGTGGAGCCGGGCGGTGGAGGAGCTGGCCGGGGAGGACGCAGAGCGCGTGCTGATCTTCGGCGACGAAGGCGTCCGGACCCTGGCCGGCGATCCTCCCGAGTCCCCCCGTACTCCCACGACGCGGCTGACCCCGGCGCTGGAGCGGGCGGCGGAGGCGGGGGCGCGGACGGTGCGGGTCGTTTCGGATCTGCGCATCGAGGACGCCGCCGAGGCGTCGGCGGCCGCGGCCCGACTGGGGCTGGCCGTGGAGGTGTCGGACGTGGGCGAGGACCTCCGCGACGCGGCCGTGGGCTCCTTCACGGTGCCCCCGGCCGTCGAAGCCGGGGAGCCCGTCGCCACCGAAGTGACGGTCGTCTCCACCCCGGAGGCGGCGGGTGATTCCGCCACGGTGGAGATCCGGGAGGAGGGGCGGCTGGTTGCGTCCCGACGCGTGGCCCTCCCCGGTTCCGGTCGGCGGGAGGTGGTGTCCTTCGAGCTCCCGTCCCCCGAGGGAGAAGGAGCCGTCCGGTACGAGGCGTCGGTGGAGCTGGACGGTGACCGGTGGGACGAGGACGATCGCCGACCGGCCTGGACCGACGTCGACCCCGAGGAGGGGGCGGTGGTGATGCTCGGCGTCCGCCCGGACTGGGAGGCGCGCTTCCTCCTGCCGGTGGTGGGGAGCGTCACGGGGTTCCGTACCCGGGGGCTCCTGCGGGTCGGGCCCGGGCGGTGGCTCCTCATGGACGAAGCGGGCGCGGGGGGCACGGTGGACGACGCCCGGGCGGCCCGGGAGGCCCGAGGGGCCGCGCTGCTGGTGGTGCAGGGGGGAGGGAGCGACGGCCCGCCGTGGCTGGGAGATGCGGTGGAGGGCGCCCGTCGTCTGCTCGTCCTGGCCTCGGCACCGGCGGACGCGGCCCTGGCCGGGGTGGACGCGGGATCCCCGGTCCCGGGGGAATGGTACGCGTCGCCGGACATCCCCCCCTCGCCTCTCGCCGCCGAGCTCTCGGGGGCCCCGGTCGAGGACCTGCCTCCCCTGGGGCCGATCCTGCCGCTCCGGGACACGGCGGGGGTTGCGGTGCCCCTCCGGGTGCGCCGGGGCGTCGGCGGGAGGCCCGAGGCCGCCCTGGTGCTGCGCCGGACGGCGGCCGGCCGCCGGGCCGTGGCCCTCCTCCCGGGTTGGTGGCGATGGCCTTTCCGCTCGGCCGAGGGGAGGGACGCCTACCGGCGCCTGTGGGCCGGGGTGGCCGGGTGGCTCCTCGCCGAGGAGGCGGCGGGGCCGGGGCTGCGTCCTTCGGTCCGGGTGGTCGCCCGGGGCCGGCCTGTGGAGT
>JASFUL010000266.1:0-7503 GCA_050050315.1 Gemmatimonadota bacterium | reverse complement strand
GGATCCTGGTGGTCCTGGCTGCGGCCCTCGCGGCGCTCGTGGCGACGTGGTGGTGGCGCACCCGCCACCGGGAAGGCGGGGGCGGGCGGGGTGGAACCGGAGGACGGCGCGGCCGCGACCGGGCCGACGCAGGGGAGGCGGGGTCGGCGGACGAGCGGGAGACCGGTGAGCGTGAGCGCGGGGGCGGGAGGCCCGGCTCGGGTCCGGGAAGCCGGTCGTGACGGACCGGCCGACCCCGGCCCAACGGCTCTCGTTCCGACTCGAGCAGTTCGCCGACTATCTCACCTTCGAGCGCGGTCTCTCGGAGCGGACGATCCGGGCGTACGACCGTGATCTGCGGCGCCTCCTGGCGTTCCTGGAGAGCGAGGGGATCCAGCGTCCCGCCGACGTCACCCACGGGCACCTGCGTGCGTACGTCTTCCACCTCAAGGATCGAGGCCTCGCCGCGTCCTCGATCCGAAGGGCCCAGTCGTCGCTCCGCACCTTCTTCGCGTTCCTCCTGGACGAGGGCGTCCTCGAAGACGACCCGAGCGACCGCCTCGAGTCGCCGCGCGTCTGGAGACGGCTCCCGGACGTGCTGTCCACGGAGGAGGTTGTGCGGCTCGTGGAGGCACCGGACCCCGAGCACCGGATGTACTGGCGGGACAGGGCGATCCTCGAGTTCCTCTACGCCACCGGCGTGCGCGTCTCCGAGCTGACCGACCTCCTCCTCACGTCCCTGCACCTGGAGGAGGCGCTGTGCCTCGTCTACGGAAAGGGCTCGAAGGAGCGTCTGGTACCCGTGGGCGGGCCGGCCCGACGGGCGCTCGGACGGTACCTCGGGGACCTGCGTCCCCGGCTCGACCGCGGGGAGGGCGAGGGCCGCGTGTTCCTGAACCACCGCGGCCGCCCGCTGAGCAGGATGGCGGTCTACAGCCTCGTCCGCGACCACGCCGAGCGGGCGGGAATCGACCGGAAGGTCTCGCCCCATACGCTGCGCCACACCTTCGCCACCCACCTGCTCGAAGGGGGGGCCGACCTGGCCGCCGTCCAGGAGCTACTCGGTCACGCCGACATCTCGACGACCCAGATCTACACGCACGTCGACCGCGAGTACCTGCAGGACGTGCACCGGCGGTACCACCCGAGAGGCTGAGGCTCCTCAGGACCCTCCCCGCGTGGTCTGGTCGTCCATCCGGTCCCGCGCCCGGGCGGCCAGCACGAAGAGGTCCGGCTGGCTGGCTGCCTCCTGGATGAGGCGCACCGCCTCGGACAGCACCGGATCCCGCTCCATGCGGATCTCGGCGCCGGCCGCGATGTCCTGCATCCGGTCGGCCGTGGCCCGGCGGGCGGTCCAGGCCAGGTAGTGGCGGGCCACCGGGTCCTCGGCCAGCTCGGACGGAAGTCCTTCCTTCTCGAGGTCCTGGACGAACGCGTCGAAGGCCGCCTCGTCGAGGCGGGGACCCTCTCCCTCCCCCTTGAGCGCCTGGGCCTGGGAGAAGCCGAACTCCTGGAGCCGAACGCCCAGCGGAACCTCGTTCTCCTGTGCGGCCTGGAGGAGCTCCCGCTCGACCTCCAGCAACGTGTCGGGGTGGACCACCAGGTCGGGGAACACCCCTCCCGATGCGTACAGCTCACGGCCCGCGGGTGTCCGGACCATCGGGAAGGTGTCCAGGTCCTCCGCGAGGGGCCGCCCCTCGGCGGTCCTCGGTCGGTGCAGGGACCGCCCCAGCGGCGTGTGCCACGTTCCGGTCGTGAGTCGGAGCTTGTGTCCGTAGGGGAGGTCCACGACGGTCTGCACCACGCCCTTGCCGAACGTCCGCTCGCCGATGATGAGGGCGCGGTCGTAGTCCTGCAGAGCCCCCGCCACGATCTCGGCGGCCGACGCGGTATACTGGTCCACCAGGATCACGATCGGCTTGTCGGGAACACGGGCCGGAGCACGGGCGGTCCACGACTCCTCGCGGGCCTCGCCGTCGCCTCCCACCGCCCGACTCCGGAGCGACGCCAGCTTCTGGCCCGGCTCGAGGAAGACGTCCGCCATCATGAGGGACTCGTCGAGATAGCCCCCCGGGTTGCGGCGGAGGTCGATGACGATTCCCGTCGCCTCACGAGTCTCCCGGAGCACCGAGTCGACCTCGAGCGCGACGTTGCGGGCGACGCGATCGATCGTGATGTACCCCACGCCCCCGGACAGGACGTCCGCCTCCACGGCGGGCACGTGCACCTCGGCGCGGGTGATGGTGAACGGCACCCGGTCGTCGAAGCCGTCCCGTTCGATCACCACGTCCACGTCGGTGCCGGCGGGTCCCCGGATGCTGTCCGAGACCGTGGCCGTCGTCCAGTCCAGCGCGTCGCTGCCGTCGACTCCGGCGATGATGTCGCCCTCCAGCAGCCCCACCGCGTCCGCCGGCGTGCCCCGGAAGACCTTCGTGATCGTCACGCGATCGTTCAGCTCGGTGATCTGCACCCCGATCCCCGAGTAGTTGCCGGTGTTGGCCTCGTCGAACGCCTCGACCTCGTCCGGCGTGAAGACGGCGGCGTACGGATCGTCGATGGAATCGATCAGGCCGTCGAGGGCCCGGGCCCAGAGAGCCGAATCGGACAGCGGCTCCCGATAACGGGCTGCGATCTCGTCCAGCGCCTCCTCGAAGATCCGGGCCTGGATCGCGCCGGCGGACCCACCCGCCCGGTCCGTCCGGGCGGCGCGTTCCTGGCCTGCGCCCGGTGCGGGCAGGAGCAGAGCGGTCGCGAGGGCGAGAATGGGGATCTTCCGGATCATACGTCGTCTCGGTCGGGCTGTGGGGATTCGATGCCACAGTGGAACACCGTGTCCGTCGACGGCGTTCCGGCCGGGAGCGGCGACGGCTTGAGTTCGATCGGTCGCCGTTCTATCCTACGCCGCGCCCCCGCGCACGTTTTCGGGCCCTCACGTCCAGACCCGGGACGCCCCGCATGAGCCGTGTCCCCTCCCGTCCTCCCCTCCACGCCGGCCTCGTCCAGATGCGCCCGGCCAAGGCGGACGTCGAGAGGAACCTCGACGCCGTCCGCTCCATCGTCACCGAGCGTGCGGGGGACCTCGATCTCCTCGTCTTTCCGGAGGCATGCCTCTCGGGATACTTCCTCGAGGGCGGCGTGGCGGAGGTGGCGCTGCCGGCCCCCCAGCTGGCCGCGTCGCTCGGAGCTCCGCCGTCCGGGGCGCCGGACGTCGTCCTCGGATTCTACGAGACGTGGCGTCGCCGGATCTACAACAGCGTGGCGTGGCTGACCCCGGTGGACGATCGCTGGGAGGTGGTCCACGTGCACCGCAAGATGTTCCTGCCCACGTACGGGATCTTCGACGAAGAGCGGTTCGTCGAGACCGGGTGTGAGCTCTCCGCGTTCGACACCCGCTTCGGTCGGGCCGGAATGCTCGTGTGCGAGGAGATGTGGCACTCGCTCCCGCCGACGATCCTCGCCCTCGGCGGGGCGGAGGTGCTCGTCGTGGTGAGCGCTTCGCCCGCAAGGGACTTCAGCCCCGGCGCGGGGAGGCCCGGGAACCTCCAGCGTTGGGACAGGCTCGCGCCTTCCGCGGCCGTGGAGCACGGCGTCTTCCTCCTCGTCAGTCAGCTCGTCGGCTCCGAAGGCGGGAAGATCTTCCCGGGGGGATCCGTCGCGGTGGGACCCGACGGCGAGATCCTGGCCCGGGGGCCCCTCCTCGAGGAAGGGGTGACGGAGGCCGTGCTGGACGGCAGCCGGATCGACCGCGCCCGGATCGACGCGCCCCTCCTGTCCGACCTCGAGCAGATGCTCCCCCACCTGAGGCGGGCCCTCGACGCCGCCGTGGGAGACGGGCCGGCCCGCCGTTCCACCCCCGGCGAGGGAGACGAAGGGGGCGAGGAGCGCGAGGAGGGCCGGGACCGGAGGGCAAGGGCCGGGGGCGGGGGACGGGAGGGGGCCGGCCGGGACGGCGACGGCGAGACTCCCTCCATGCCCGACCCGACGCTTCGAGGCAGCGAGCGGAGCCGGAGCCTGCCGGACGGCCACGTGACCGGGCGACCCCCCGGGCTGCGGATCGACGTCGGGCTCGTGGAGCGGGCGCTCGTCGGGTTCATCCGCGAGGAGGTACGCCTCAGGCGGGGATTCGAGAAGGTCGTCGTCGGCGTCTCCGGCGGCGTGGACTCGGCCGTTTCGCTCCACCTGGCGTGCCGTGCCCTCGGGCCCGAGAACGTCCACGGCTTCCGCCTCCCGTATCGGACCTCCAGCCCCGAGAGCCTGGACCACGCCGCGCGCCTCCTCGAGCAGACGGGCGCCCGATCCCGCACGATCGACATCAGCGAGCCCATCGACGCCTACGTGCGCGAGTACGAGCCGGACATCAGCCCGCTCCGCAAGGGCAACCTCATGGCGCGGCTCCGGGCGGTGATCCTCTTCGACCAGTCCGCCCGCCTCCACGCCCTCCCCCTGGGCACGGGCAACAAGAGCGAGCGGCTCCTGGGGTACTTCACGTGGCACGCCGACGATTCGCCCCCGATCAACCCGCTTGGCGACCTCTTCAAGACCCAGGTCCGGGAGCTGGCGCGGCACCTGGGCGTGCCGGACGAGATCGTGGAGAAGCCCGCCACGGCGGACCTCGTGAAGGGCGTCACCGACGCCGACGAGATCGGCATCGGCTACGCGGAGGCGGACCCGATCCTGTACTGGTTCGTTCGCGGGTACCGACCCGCCGACCTCGTCCGCCAGGGCTTCGACGCGGACCAGGTCGACCTCGTCTGGAGACGCCTCGACGGCACCCACTGGAAGCGGGAGCTGCCCACGGTGGCGGTGCTGTCGTCCAGCGCCATCGGCGAGTTCTACCTGCGGCCGGTGGACTACTGAGCCGATCCGGACGGCGCTCGCGTCAGCGGCGTCCGGTGACCTTCAGGCGGACCTGCTCCAGGAGGGGCAGGGGGGTCAGCTCGCCGTCCACGATGGCGGCCAGCTCCTCCTCCTGCTTCCAGATGGCCTCGAGCTCCGCCAGCTCCAGCTCGAGCATGCGCTGCTCCGAGGTGTCGTTGGCGGCGATCTCCAGGGCGATGGCCCCCGTCCGCTGGAGGTCGCCCAGACGCTTGCCGTCCCGGATCACGATGCGGGCCAGGTGGTGGGGAGAGCCCGCCTCTTCGATGAGGCGGCCCGCCGACCGGATCTGGCGTTCGTCGGCACCGTCGAAATGGTGATAGGCGAGCACCCGCTTCAGGGTGCGCTCGGCATCGGATCCGCCCAGGTGCAGTCCCCCTTCACGGAACCCGCCACAGCGGGGGCAACGGTACGACAGCTCCGGAGACCGGTCGTCGGCCGTCGGGAGGAGATGGATCCCCCCCAGGTCGCGGAACTTGAGGTTCGTGAACTCGTTGCCGCACGCCTCGCAGCGGGCACGCCCCCTCCAGGCGGCGCTCCCGAAGCGGAGCCAGCGCGCCGCGTCCGTGAACTTCTCGGGGGCATTCCCCCAGAGGAACCACATGGCCACCAGGCTCATGCCCCCGCTTGCCCAGCCGCCGGCCATGACCGCGCCGGCCGCGATGGTGCCCGCCAGGGTGAGCTTCTTGTGGTGCTGACGGCGCTCCCGCAGCTCCCGTCCGTAGCGCCACCAGGCCTCTTCGGTCAGGTTGGCCCGTCCCACCCTCACGACCTCGAGCTCCCCGGCCCGCAGCAGGGCGATGTTGTCGGTCTGGGAGAGCAGCTTGGCCCGACCGTGGGGTGAGCCCGCGTCGCCGGTGACGAGTCTCTCCAGCTCCTCCAGGGCCTCCCACCGCTCCTCGATCGGCGCCAGCGACCAGCGCTTGCACGCACGGCAGACGGCCCAGAGACGTCCCCGTCCGGGGTCGTAGGCGACCCGGTCACCCCGTGGGAAATGCTCCAGGGTCTGGTTCTCGGGGAAGGGCGTCTGGCAGAGGAGACAGCGGGTGTACAAGGCGGTTCCTCGTCGTTACGACTCGTGCGATCGCGCCGGCGATGTGGGAAAGATAACGGCGTCCGGCCGCCGCCTCACCCGCGCGCGGGCCGACCCCGGCGCTTCCAGCCAGCGGCGCCCGGAGCGCTCCAGAGAGGGGCTCGCATCGCGCCCCACACCGTGTTCTACGGTCGGGCCGGGGCGGGTGTTCACACCAGGGACGGGGACCCGGGCCGTTCGTGACGAGCCCCGACGACGTCCGGCGGCGCCCTCGTCCGCCTGGGATTCCGCCGCAGCCTCCCCGCGGCCGCCGCCGGAAGCGCGGGCGACGTCCGGGAGGGATGGCCCGCGCCGCATGGCCGCCGGAGCCGCCAGTGGGTACACTGGACTCCGCCCGGAGCCATCCGGGGGGTCCACGGGGCCCCGAGCTATCACCTCGAGCAGGGAAGAGCCGCATGCGCACCCGCCCGCGTCGCCCCCTTCGCCGTTCGACGACGCTCCTGGCGCCCCTTCTCGCCCTGTCCGCGACCGTGCTCCTTCCCCGGAGTGTCGCGGCCCAGGACGGAGACCGCCTCACCGTCGAGAGGGTCATCGGGAGCGACGACCTTTCGCCCGACGGCCTGCCCGCCATGGCCTGGGCACCCGACGGACGGGGCTACACCTGGCTGGCGTCGCGATCCGACTCGCCGGTCCCCGACCTGGTGCGCGAGGACGTCCGGACGGGCGCCCGGACGGTCGTCCTCGACGGGTCGAGCCTCGTCCCGCCGGGGGGCACGCGGCCCCTGGAGATCGAGGGGTACCGGTGGGGTCCCACCGGTCGTCGCATGCTCCTCTACACCCGTACCCAGCGCGTCTGGCGACTCAACACGAAGGGAGTCTACTACGTCTACGACCTCGACGACGGCTCTCTCCGGCCCCTGTCCATGGAGTTCGGTTGGCAGCAGTTCGCGAAGTTCAGCCCCGACGGGCGCCGCGTGGGCTTCGTCCGCGACAACGACCTCTACGTCGTGGACCTCGAGACGATGGACGAGCGGCGGCTCACCACGTCCGGGTCGGAGACGATCATCAACGGGACCTTCGACTGGGTCTACGAGGAGGAGCTGGGGCTGAGGGACGGGTGGCGGTGGAGTCCCGACGGTCGCAGGATCGCGTTCTGGCAGCTGGACCAGACGCCGATCCGGTCGTTCTACATGATCGACGACCTCCAGCTCTACAGCCAACCGATCCCGCTGCCCTACCCGAAGGCCGGCGAGCCCAACTCGTTCGCGCGCATCGGCGTCCTGGAGCTGGGGAGCGGCCGCACGACCTGGATGGACACGGGTGACAACCCGGACGTGTACCTCGCGAGGACGGAGTGGGCCGCGAGCCCCGACGAGCTGGTGATCCAACGTCTCAACCGCCACCAGAACCGGCTCGACGTGCTGCTGGCGGAGGTCACCACCGGAGAGAGCCGGGTCCTCTTCACCGAGGCGAGCGACACCTGGCTCGACGTGGACGACGACCTGACCTGGATCGCGGGCGGCGAGCGCTTTCTGTGGACGTCGGAGCGGGACGGCTTCGAACACATCTACCTCTACGCCCGGGACGGGACCCTCGTGCGGCAGCTCACGCGGGGA
>JASFUL010000265.1:0-7515 GCA_050050315.1 Gemmatimonadota bacterium | reverse complement strand
CGGTCGGAAGGAGCCCCGACGAGCTGGTGCTTCTCCCCGTCTCGGAGCTCCTCGGCGCCGAGCTCTTCGGAGAGGACGGCACCCTTCGACGGGCCGTGCGGGAGGGAAAGCGGAAGGAAGGGTGGCGCGCCTCGCTGCCGTCCGCCGACGGAGGCAGGATCCCCATCTCCCTCTCCGTGGGGCCCCTCCCGTCCGAGAGCCGCTGCGGCCACCCCGACGTCCGACTCGTCATCATGATGCGCCCGGACGAAGAAGCGGACGACGACCCGGCCGTGGTCCCGGCGTTCCACGGGCTCGTGGCCCGCTCACGCGCGATGCAGGGCATCTTCCGGCTCGTCGACCAGCTCGAGGGCTCCGACTCCACCGTCCTGATCACCGGCGAGAGCGGGACCGGCAAGGAGCTGATCGCCCGGGCCATCCACGCCACGTCGCACCGGAGCGACGGTCCGTTCGTCGCCGTGAACTGCGCCGCCCTCCCCTCGGAGCTCCTCGAGAGCGAGCTCTTCGGTCACGTGCGGGGGGCCTTCACCGGGGCCGTTCGGGACCGTGCCGGCCGCTTCGAGATCGCCGACGGGGGCACGCTGTTCCTCGACGAGATCGGCGACCTCGATCCGTCGCTGCAGGCCAAGATCCTCCGGGCCCTCCAGGAGCGCACGTTCGAGCGGGTCGGTGACTCCCGGTCGCGCACCGTCGACGTGCGGGTGATCGCCGCGACCCACGTGGACGTGGGCCGAGCCGTGGCGGAGCGCCGGTTCCGGGAGGACCTGTACTACAGGCTGCGCGTCATCCCCATCGAGGTCCCCCCCCTTCGAGACCGCCGGGAGGACCTTCCACCCCTGATCGCCCATCTCCTGGAACGGACCGGACAGCACCACCGACGCGCGCTGCGTCTCTCCCCCCAGGCAAGCCGGGCCCTCCTGTCCTACGACTGGCCCGGCAACGTCCGCGAGCTCGAAAACGCACTCGAGTTCGCCGTCACCGTGTGCGAGGGGCAGACGATCCACGAGGCCGACCTGCCCGGCGAGGTCCGTTCGGGCGGATCGAACGCGGAAGGGGGCCCGAGGCGGGCCGCGCCCATGGGCGTCGGACCGTTCCCGTCGGGGCGCTCCGTTTCGTCGCGGGTGGTCCACGGGGAGGAGGGGTCCCCCGAGGAGGAGGCGGAGGCACGGCGCATCGAGGCGGCGCTCATCCGCTGTCGGTACAACCGATCCGACGCGGCGGACGAGCTCGGCATCAGCCGGACGACGCTCTGGCGCAAGATGAAGACGTTCCGGCTGTAAGAAGGCAGCCGACCCCGGATCCAGATGAAACATCGGGTTCCGGAGTGAAACGAGAAGTTGCAACGAAATGTTTCGCAGAGGGGGGAGCCAGAACATGGGCTCCCCCCTCAATTCGTTGAATCCCAACGACTTGGCTCCAACGAAGCCCGGTGGCACCAACCGTGCCTTCAATCTCGGTCCAGGAAGACCGGAGCGTTCGCGCTTCGCGGTGGGTCGAGCGACAGGGAGTCGAGACATGAAGCGGATCGTGATTCTCGGGGGCGGGACGGGCGGCACGATGATGGCCGTGAAGCTCCGCCGGGTGCTGGAGCCCGAGGACTGGGAGATCGTCGTCGTCGACCGGGACGACCGCCACCTCTACCAGCCCGGGCTCATCTTCCTCCCCTTCGGGATCTACACGGAAGGTGATCTCCACAAGCCGCGGTCCCGCTTCATGCCGCCGGGGGTGAAGCTCGCGTTCGGCGAGGTGGACGCCGTGGATCCGGAGGCGAGCCTGGTGCGCCTGCAGGACGGACGACGCCTGCGGTACGACCTGCTCGTCCTCGCGACGGGAAGCCGCATCGTCCCGGAGGAGACGGAGGGTATGGCCGGCACCGGGTGGCAGCGCACCGTCTTCGACTTCTACACGCTGGAGGGAGCGCGCGCCCTGGGCCACGCGCTGCGCGACTTCGACGGCGGCCGGCTGGTCGTGCACCTGACCGACATGCCCATCAAGTGCCCGGTGGCCCCCCTCGAGTTCGCCTTCCTGACGGACTGGTACCTCAGGAAGGAGGGACTGAGGAAGCGGACGGAGCTGAGCTTCGTGACCTCCCTGCCCGACGTCTTCACGAAGGCACGTGCCGCCGAGGCCCTGGGCCACCTCTTCCACACGAAGGAGATCGCCGTGGAGTCCAGCTTCGCGACGGCCTCGGTCGACGGAGAGGCAGGCGTGATGAAGAGCTGGGACGACCGGCAGGTCGACTTCGATCTGCTCGTCACGATTCCGGTCCACAGGGGCAGCGAGGTCGTGGCCCGGTCGGGGATGGGAGACGCCATGGACTGGATCCCGACCGATCCCCGCACACTCCAGTCGAAGGCCTGGTCGAACGTCTTCGTCATCGGCGACGCCACGGACCTCCCGACGTCGAAGGCCGGCTCCGTGGCCCACTTCCAGGCGGAGGTCCTCCTCGACAACGTGCTCCGCTGGATCGGCGGGAGGGAGCCGCTGCCCGAGTTCGACGGTCACGCCAACTGCTTCATCGAGACCGGCTTCGGCAAGGCCGTCCTCCTCGACTTCAACTACGAGACCGAGCCTCTGCCCGGGGACTATCCCCTGCCGGGTGCGGGGCCCTTCTCCCTCCTGGCCGAGACCGAGGCGAACCACTGGGGGAAGATGGCCTTCCGGAGCGTCTACTGGAATCTGCTGATGAAGGGTGCCGATCTGAGCGCCATCGGGCCCGCCATGTCCCTGGCCGGAAAGTGGAGCTGACGATGAGCCAACCTGCGACGCTGTCATGGAACGAAGCCGAGAGCGCCGAGGCGGTGGTGGCCGAGCTGGAGCGGCTGAACGCCAAGCTCGATCGGCTGACGGAGGCCGTCCTCCTCATCGACCGGCGACGCGAGGAGCTCGAGGAGTGGGTTGCGGACCTGATGCCGGCCGCCAACGGCGCGGTCACGGTCGCCACCCGCCACCTGGCCGGGCTGGAGACGAATGGCACGCTTCCCCTGGCGCGAGAGCTCCTGGCGGCGCTGGAGACCGCCGCGAACCGCGTCGATCCGGAGGACGTGCGGACCATGGCGGACAACGCCGACGTGGCCCTGGAGACCCTCCGTCTGGCAACCTCACCCGAGGTCGCGGCGCTGGCGCGCGGCACGGTCGACGCCCTGGGCCACGCCCGGACCGGACGCCCCCCCCGTCTGACCTCGCTGTTGAAGAGGGCCAGGAAGCCACACGTGCGGCGTGGATTCGCCGCCATGCTCGAGATCCTGGGCGCCCTGGGAGGCGGCGCGCGACCGACCGCCCCCGCGTCGAGGGCGGACCGGTCTCCTTCGGGAGGGGCCCGGCGGGCCGCGCCGTCACCCCCTGCCCGGCCGGTGCGCCTCCCCGCACCGTCCGCCAACGGGGCGCCGACCGGCCCGAGCCGGAACGGGCACCCCACCAGGGTGGAGATCGCCGGCCGGACGGTGGAGCTGGATTCCGACGGCTTCCTCGTCGACCCCGGCGCGTGGACCCGGGAGGTGGCCGAGAAGCTGGCCCGGGACGCCGGCATCGGACCTCTCACGGGCGACCACTGGGAGGTCCTGGAGTTCTGCAGGAACGACGCGGGCGAGAGCGGGAACGCCCCCGGGCTGAGGCGCATCACGCAGGAGCTCGGGATTCCTCCCCGCAAGATGTACACGCTCTTCCCGAAGGGCCCCGGCGTTCTCGCCGCCCGGCTGGCCGGCCTCGGCAAGCCCCGAAGCTGCGTGTAGCGCGAAGACACGACCACAGGAGATGCACGACCATGACCACCGCGACGCTCACCCCTCCCGCCACCGAAGCTCTCTCCGCCACAGACGGCGGGCCGGAGTCCGCGACGCGGCGGAAGGTGGCCATCATCTGCTCGAAGGGCAGCCTCGACATGGCCTATCCGGGCCTGATCCTGGCCAACGCCGCCCGCATGATGGGAATCGACGCCATGATCTTCTTCACCTTCTGGGGGCTGGACATCGTCAGGGAGAAGACCGTGGACCGGCTGCAGCCCGGGATCGTCGGGAACCCGGCGGCCCACATGCCCCACATGCTGGCCGGGCTCCCCGGGATGGGAGCCGTGGCGGGTCGGATGATGCGAAAGCAGATCGACGGGATCCAGGTGCCCGACGTGCGGGAGCTGATCGAGACGCTGGAAGCTTCGGGCGCCGAGCTCTACGGCTGTCATCTGGCCATGGAGATGATGGGCCTTTCCAAGGAGGACCTCGTGCCCCAGGTCGCGGACGTGATCACGGCCATGGATTTCTTCGAGAAGTCCGAAGGGGCCCAGATCGTCTTCATCTGAAGTCGTGAACCACGCGGGACCCGAACGCGTCGCCCACCCGCGACGTGACCCACAGACCCTCTCCTCGAGGAGGGACGAAATGATAGAGAGAGTGAAGCGGGCGGGGCCGATGACCGCCCTCGCCATCGGGCTGCTCGCGGTTCCGGCGGCGGCCCAGACCAACGGCTTCGTGCTGCAGTGCCTCTCGGCCCGCACCTCGGGACAAGGCTGCGTGACCCGGGCCCAGGAGGCCACCCCGACCGGTCTCTTCCGCGACCCCGCCGGTCTCGTGACCTTCGACCGCCCCGCCCTCGAGGTCAACGCGGCCCCGTTCGTCCCGGGCCTGACCTTCGAGAACGACGCCAACGCCCAGGTCAGCGGAACGCGACACGTGTTCCCGCTGGGAAGCGTGGCGTACGTAGGGCCCCGTCTCGGCCGTCTCGCCTGGGCCGTCGGCCTCGAGCCCATCGGCGGTTTCGGCTCGGACTTCGAGCTGCGGCACGCCCTTCTCTCCGGGCCGGAGAATCGCCCCGTGGACTACGAGAGCTACTTCGCCGCCGCCAAGGTCGGCCCGGCCGCGGCCCTCGAGCTCTTCCCGGGCTTTTCCGTGGGAGCCAGCGCGAGTCTCGTCTACGGCCAGATCCGTGACTTCCGGATGCCGTTCACCATGCCCCCGAACTCGGCCCGGGGTCTGGCCGGCGTCCCTCAGCTCGACCCGGCAGTGTACGGACCGCTCTTCCAGCAGTTCACGGAGCTGACGGCATACGGCGACTCGGAGGGATACGCCGGAGTCACGTGGACCGCGGACGTCGGCCTCGGCTACCGGACCGACTCCGGCTTCGCGCTCTCGGCCTCGTGGAGCCCCGAGCGGCCCATCGAGGTGGACGGTGGGGTCGCGACCATCGACATGAGCGCGCAGTTCGGGCAGATGATGCAGGCGATGGTCATGGCCAGGGCCCAGGCGTACGGCGAGACCGCCGAGCAGGCCCAGGCCGCGGTGATGGGGCAGCTCGGTGCGGCCGGGCTGGACCTCCAGGCCGGCATGGCCGCGACGTACGACGCGGCGACGACCATCACGCTGCCCATGACGGCCGGCGTCGGCGTGCGGCTACCGGTGACCCCGGCCTGGACGCTGGCGGGCGAGGTGGAGTGGCGACGCTGGTCCCAGGCCGAGAACGTCATGCCCTTCAACCTCACGGGCGGCGCCAACCCGAACATCAACCTCATGCTGAACGGCGACCCCGCGGACGGGAGGTTCAGCTATCCGTTCCCACTCCAGTGGGAGGACGCCTGGTCGGCCAAGGTCGGTACCGAGTACACGCTGGCTTCCGGCAACGCGGTGCGGGCCGGCTACCTGCACGGGCAGAATCCGGTGCCCGACCACACGGTGTTCATCACCTTCCCGGCCATCAGCGCCAGGGCGGTGACGGCAGGCGTCACCTGGAAGGTCGCGGGGGTCCCCGTCGACCTCTCCTTCGTGCACGCGCTCCAGGAGGAGATCCTCGGCTGCCACCACGGACACCTGCTCGGCTCCGAGTACAACCAGAGCCGGACCACCATGAGCCAGAACGTCTTCACGATCGGCACGGTCGTGAGCTTCTGACGGACGACCCCCGCGGCCCGGGGCCGCGGGGACTCCCCGCGTCGCCGGATCCCCTCGACGGGGGTCCGGCGGCCGTACGCCGAATCATCCCTCCATCCGGAGTCGACATATGAGAATCCTCCGCCCGGAACGGGTCGTCCTTCCCGTGCTCCTCGCGGCGCTGACGGTGCTCCCCACGCCTCTGCGGGCCGACGATGACGACCCCCGGGTCTACCTGCGCCTCGCCGAGGGCATCCCCCAGCCCTTCGACGACGTCGCAGAGACCCTCGAGGACGCCCTGGCCCACGCGGGCTGGACCGTGCTGGCTACGATGGACTGTGGAGTGGTCGAGGACCGGTGCGATTTCCGCAGCCGGGTGGTCGTGGCCTTCCGGGACGCCCATCGCACGCGCCTGTTGGCCTACGGAAACCACGCCGCCTTCGCGCTGCCCGTCCGGTTCGTCGTCTACGAGGACGAGAACGGTGTGGGAATCGGGGCCACCAACCCCATGAACCTGAACCGGACCATCGTGGACGAGAGCACCGAACCCGAGGACTGGGCGGACATGGCGGCCGACATCCGGGAGGTCGTGGCGGGAGCCTTCCCCGACCACCTCGCCGAAGACGAGTACGGGCAGCGCCGCGGCGACGCCCGCATCGGACGCACCTTCGGGATCATGGCCGGGGGCGAGTTCACCGGGAAGTTCAAGGAGGTGGTGACGCGACCCGCCGGCGGAATCGACGCGAGCTCCGTCGCGAGGCGGATCTTCGAGGAGCTTCCGACCGAGGGCGACTGGGAGTGGCAGATCCGACCGGTCTACGTGCTCGACCTGCCTGAGAACGACATGGCCCTCGTGGGTGTCACGGGCCGACCGATGGAGACCAGGGCCGCGGGTATCGTCAAGCACGGAGGGATCGACGAGCGGGAGGGCATGGCCTGCCCGGGGATCGACCACGCCGCGGCGTTCCCCATCGAGGTCTCCGTCGCGGTCGTGGGCGAGGAGCTCCAGGTGCGCCTGGTCGACGTGATGTTCCGCATGAAGATGTACTTCGAGGACGCGGGCAAGATGGCGTTCGCCAAGAACATGGGCATGCCGGGGTCCATCGAGGACGAGATCAAGGACAAGATCCGACTGGTCCTCGATCAGGCCCTGGCCGAAGAGCCTCCCTCGGGCGGCTGACAGCGGCGGGTCGCCCCGCCGGAACCCCCCTCACGAAGGCCTCGTGGCCGCCCCGCCCGCCCACGCGGGCTCGGCGGCCCCCGGGCCCGCCATTGCCACGCCCGCCAATCCGCCGGCCCCGACCGCCGGCGCCCGGAGCTCCTCGTAGAAGCGCGCCCGGTCCACCAGCTCGCCCACCACCAGGGCGCCGAGCCCCCATCCCGCCATCCCGGGAGCGGCGCCCAGCGCCAGCGCCGGGACCAGCAGTCCGGCGCCCAGCCGCATGGTCGCCCACGCGGGTCCCCGCCCACGCGCCCGCCCCGTCCCCGCCGCCCCGGGGCGGGCAGCCCCCGAGCGCACGAAGAGCGCCGTCCGCACCGCCGCCAGCGCCAGGAAGCCCGGAAGCGAGCCCGCCAGGAAGACGGCGACGGTGACAGCGATGAGGAGAGTGTCGGCGCTGTGGATCCCCGGCACCGGGGGCCAGGTCGTGACCCGGGGACC
>JASFUL010000264.1:0-7530 GCA_050050315.1 Gemmatimonadota bacterium | reverse complement strand
GGCTGGTCGCGGGACCACGACCTCGAGACGTTGAGCCAGGCCGGAGCCCTCTCCGGGCTGGGAGAGCTGTCGGGCGTGAAGCTGATCGAGGCCCGGCCCTACGCCCTCGCCGGCACGGAGTGGCGGGAAGGGCTCGATCGCGACGGCCGGTCCAGCGCCGGCCTGGACCTCAGCTACCTCCCCACCCCGAGCTGGAAGCTCAACCTCACCGTCCGGCCGGACTTCGCCCAGGTGGAGTCGGACCGCGAAGAGGTGAACCTCACACGCTTCTCCCTGTTCTTCCCCGAGAGGCGGACCTTCTTCCTCGAGGGGAGCGAGTTCTTCGACTTCGGCCTGGGCTCCGACGTGCGGCCCTTCTACAGCCGCCGCATCGGGCTGGCCGAGGACCGGAGCGAAGTCCCCATCGACGTGGGTCTCCGGGCGCTCGGCAAGCAGGGGGGGACGACCTTCGGGGCCATGGCCCTCCACACCGCGGCGACGGAGGCCGTAGAGGCGGCGGACTTCGGCGTCGTGCGGTGGAGGCAGGACGTCCTGGACGAGTCGTCCGTCGGGGTGCTGGCCGTCGGGCGTCGCGGAGGCGGGAGCTCCCACGCCACCTACGGCGTCGACCTGCGCTACGCCACGTCCGAGCTCTTCGGCGAGAAGGAGTTCGAGGCCCGGCTGGCCCTCGCCCAGTCCTGGAGCTCGGACCGGAGCGACCGGTTCGGACTGGCCCACGAGCTCCGCGTCGAGTATCCGAACGACCTCGTGGAGTTCTTCGCCTCCTGGTCCCGCGCGGGGGAGGACTTCGAGCCCCGGGTGGGCTTCGTCCGACGGATCGGCTACCAGCACCTCGCCTCGGAGCTGGCCCTGCTTCCCCGCCCCGCCTTCCTGCCGGCCGTCCAGCAGCTCGAGATCAAGCCGTTCGAGCTCTCCTGGTACCGCGACGACTCGACGGGAGAGCTGCAGTCCCTGTACTTCGAGCTCGTCCCCCTCGCCTTCACCCTCCGGAGCGGCGACTCCTTCGAGCTCAACCTCCAGAGGCGGGCCGACAGCCCCACGGAGCCGTTCGAGCTCTTCGAGGGCGCCGAGATCCCGCCCGGCCGGTACTGGTTCACGCGCTGGGCCGTCGAGGCGTCGACGTTCCGCGCCCGGCCCCTCTCCGGCTCGATCGAGGTCGTGGGCGGAGAGTTCTACCTGGGTTCGAGGACCGAGTACGCGGCGGGCGCACGCTGGCGGGCGAACCGGAACCTCACCCTGAGCGCGGACTGGGAGCACAACCGGATCGAGCTCTCCGGCGACCGATTCCTCGTCGACGAGATCGCCGGGCGACTCGACTACGCGATCAGCCCCACCCTGTTCGGGGCCCTGGCCGGCCAGTGGAACAGCGAGGACGAGGAGTTCATCGTGAACTTCCGCCTGAACTGGATTCCCAGACCGGGCTCGGACCTCTACCTCGTCGTCAACGAGCTGGCCGACTCGGAGGACGTGCGGTGGCGTCCCCGACGCACCACCGTGTTGAGCAAGCTCGTCTGGCGCGTCGCCCTCTGACGCCATGCCCTCCCGACCCGCCTACGACATCGAGGCCTGGCGCCGCAGGATCCCGATCCTGGACCGGCTGGTGCCCATGAACGCCTGCTCCCACGGGCCCAGGCTGGACACTGCCCGGGAGGCCGCCCACGCCTACCTCGAATCCTGGGACAGGGAGGGGATGGCGTGGGACCGGTGGATGACCGAGGTGGAGGAGGCCAGGCGATCCTTCGCGGCCCTGGTCGGCGCCGACCCGGACGACGTCGCGGTCCTGAGCTCCGTGTCACACGCCACCGCCGCCGTGGCCAGCGCGCTGGACTTCTCCGGCGAGCGCAACCGCGTGGCCGTGACCCGGGCCGAGTTCCCGAGCGTGGCCCACGTGTGGCTCGCCCAGAGGCCGCGCGGCGCCGGGATCGACTGGGTCGCGGTCCGGGACGGGACCGTGCCTCCGGATGGGTACGACGGGGCCGTCACCGGCCGCACGCTCCTGGTCTCGGCGTGCCACGGCTACTACCAGACCGGCTTCCGGCAGGACCTCGCTCCCGTCGTGGGGCTCGCCCACCGCCGGGGCGCGCTGGTCTACGTGGACGGGTACCAGACCCTGGGCACGTGCCCCGTGGACGTGAAGGCCCTGGACGTCGATTTCCTGGCCTCGGGATGCCTCAAGTACCTGATGGGGGTCCCGGGCATCGCCTTCCTCTACGTGAGCCCCCGCGTGGCCGACCGCCTGGAGCCCGGCGTGACCGGTTGGTTCGGGCGGGACGATCCGTTCGCGTTCCGCGAGGACCACCTGAGCTGGGCATCCGGAGGTCGCCGCTTCGACGGCGGCACGCCACCCGTCCCCGCCGCCTACGTCGCCCGGGCGGGCCTCGATGCCATTCGCGAGGTGGGTCCGGCTCGGATCCGGGACTGGACCCGGGAGCTCGTCGCCCGGCTGATCCGGGGCGGACGGGAGCGCGGCTTCCGTCTCCTCGGTCCCGACGACCCCGATCGCCGGACCCCCTCGACCGCCTTCCGGGTGGACGGGGACTCCCACGCCGTCGAGGCGGCCCTCCGCGAGCGGGGGATCCTGACGTCCGCCCGGGGCCCTGCGATCCGCGTGGCTCCGCACTTCTACTCGACGACCGACGAGGTCGACCGCGTCCTGGACGCCCTGGCCGACGTCCTGTGAGGGAGACGTTCACCTCCAGGCTCGGCGTCCTGGCCACCATGATCGGGGTGGCGGTCGGGCTCGGGAACGTCTGGAGATTCCCTTACATGGTCGGCCGTTTCGGGGGTGCGGCCTTCGTGGTCTTCTACGTCGCGGGCGCCATCCTCGTCGGCGTCCCGGCTCTCATGGCCGAGTGGGCCCTCGGACGTCACACCCGCCGCGGGCCCGTGGGCGCCTTCGAGAAGGCCGGCGTCCCGGGAGGACGGCTCCTCGGCTGGACCTTCTTCGTCACCGTCACGGCGGCCACGGCCTACTATACCGACGCGATCGGGTGGGTCGTCTACCACGGGCTGGCCCAGGCGGCGGGCCTGGTGGGGGTCGGGGTCGACGCCTCGGCCATCCTGCCGCCCGAGCGAGGCCTGGACGGCCGCTCGCTGGGGCTCCAGCTCACCTGCTCCGCCGCCGTGATCGTCGCGTGCGCCGCGGTCCTGCTCCGGGGGCTGCGCCGGGGCATCGAGCGTGTGAGCCGGGTCGTGACGCCGCTGCTCTTCGTCATCCTGGCCATCCTCATCCTCCGGTCGCTGACCCTCCCGGGCGCCGGGGCGGGCCTGCGCTGGTACATCCTCAAGTTCGACCCCGGGAGCTTCACGGGGTCGGTGGCGGTGGCGGCCCTGGGCCAGGTCGTCTTCTCGCTCGCCCTCGGCGGCACCTTCATGGTGATCTACGGATCGTACCTGGGCGAGGACGAGGCGCTGGGTCCGAACGCCCTCTGGACCGTGGTGGGGGACACGGGGGCGGGGCTGCTGGCCGGGCTGGCCGTCTTCCCGGCGGTCTTCGCCTTCGGCCTCGAGCCCGGAGGCGGTCCGGGCCTGATCTTCGCCACCCTTCCCGAGATCTTCGGACGGCTCCCCGCCGGAGGCCTCTTCGGGGCCCTCTTCTTCCTGGCCCTGGCGGCCGCCGCGTTCCTCTCGGACGTCGCCGCCTTCGAGGCGCTGGTGGCCGGGCTCACGGACAACACCCGGATCCCGAGGAAGCGCGCCGTCTGGCTCGTCGCGGCGGCCGTGCTCGTCCTGGCGGTCCCTCCCATGCTCAACATGCGGGTCTTCGTCCCCTGGGACCTCACGTTCGGCTCGGGAGCCCAGACCGTGGGAGCCCTGGCGGCGGCGGCGACCGTGGGGTGGGCCCTGGCCCGGGGGCCGGTGCTGAAGGAGCTGGCCGCGGACGGGAGCACCGGCTTCCCGCTCTTCCTCTACTTCTGGATCCGGTTCGCGATTCCCGGGGCGATCCTGGCCGTGGGAGTGTGGTGGGCGCTCACCGACGTCCTCGGGGCGATCCCGGCGGTGTGAGCGAGCCGCCCGTCCGCGCCCCGCCCGACGACGGCCGGCTCACCCGCCTCCGAAGCGTAGGACCCCCATGGCCGGGAAGGCCCCGATCAGGGAGTGGAGCACCACGGGAGCCAGCAGGTTGCGTCCCGAGTAGAGGTACAGGCCGCCGAGGAGCAGCCCCCCGGGAATCCCCTGCCCCAGGGCCGCCGCCCACGCCGCACCCCAGTCGCCCGCGGAGGGCCACATGGGGTTGAAGTACGCGTAGGGGAGGTGGTACACGCCGAAGCAGAGGGAGGCGGCCAGCAGCCCCGCGATCCGCGAGCGCAGGAGCGCCTCGAGCCGGGTCTGGAGGAAGCCCCGGAAGAAGAGCTCCTCCGTGAAGCCGGCGAGAAGCAACATCAGGACGAATCCCAGCGGAAGGAGCCAGACGACCCGGCCCGTCCGGAACGCCTCCAACGCCACGTCGGAGCTCCGGGACCCCAGCGCCTGGTACACACCGATGAGGGCGCCGAGCACGACCGCCACCGGGAGCCCCCGGGCCCACGCGCCGCGCCGCAGCCCCAGCGACGCGAGGGCCGTCCCGAGCCTCCCCCCCGGCGACCGGTGGGCCCACCTCACCAGGAGGATGGGGAGCAGGACGAGCGTGAGCCAGTGGAGGAGCTCGCTCTCGGGATGGAGGAAGAGCCAGCCCAGGTACGCGGCGAAGTAGGCCGGGGCGAGGAGGTCGCTCCCGGTGCGTGGAGGGAGGGGAGCCCACCGCTTCGTCTCGTGGGAAGATGCCATCGGTACGGGTCGGGTGGTCGCGTCCGGGATGCCCTCCCGTGACCTACGAGAGACCGGCCCGGATCGTGTCGGGCTCCCGCCCGAACCGAAACCTCCGCCCACCCGGAGGCCCGGTTGCCCCGACGGGACCGCGGGAGCACTCTGACGGTCCTTCGAGTCGCGTCACCCGCCGGGTGGCCGTCGGGAACGGACGGCCTCGCCCCGCTCACCAGGAGGATCCATGCGCGCTTCGGCGCCCCCGGGCATCCCGCCCCTGGCCGGTCTGTGCACCCACCAGGAGGCCGCCCGCGTCGGCCTGTCGGTCGCGGAGAACGTGCGGCGCTTGCTGCGCTTCCACTGGATCGAAGAGCGCTGCCGGGCGGCGCTCGTGGAGAGGATCCCCTCCACGCCGGAGTGGGAGGTCAAGGGCGCCCTGGCGCTACATCAGTGGTACGCCGCCGAGCACGCCGCCGCGGTCCGGAGACGGGTGGCCGAGATGCGCTCGCCCCCTCCGCGGATGGACGTGGCTCCGGACGAAGCCCTGGCGGCCTGCCTGGATCAGGCGCGCGCCGCGGAGGGGACCCGGGAGCTGCTGACCGCGTGGTACGCCGTGCTGTCGCCGGCCCTGGCAGAGGCGTACCGAGCCCACCTGGACGAGACGAATCCCCTCGTCGACCACCCCACCCGCAGGGTCGTGCGGGCGAACCTGGTGGACGTCGAGGAGGCCCTGGCCTGGGGCGCCGCGGCGCTGGAGGCGTTCGGCGGCCCCGAGCCCGCCTTCGCCGGCCACGTCGAAGCGTTCCTGGCGGTAGCGGGCGGAGTGACCGGAGACGCGGACCCCGGCGACCGATCCCCGGCACCGGAGCCTCGACCGGTCCCCGCGCCCGACTTCCGCCCCGTCCGGGACGACCGCTTCACGGGCACCCACAACTTCAACTTTCCCCCCCACGTCCTCCACGACGCCGACGACGTGGACGTGCAGGAGCGCAACCTCGCGCTACTGTGCAAGCGCCTCCTCGAGATGGACGTGCCCGAGATGATGGCCTCCTTCGTCGCGGAGCGCTCCGACCGCCCGCCGGAGTTCCACCTCGACTACGGGCGGCAGCTGTGGGACGAGGCACGCCACTCGATGATGGGCGAGGTCGCGTTGGAGGCGCGCGGCATCGACTGGCGCTCGATCCCCCTGAACGTCGGCTTCTCGCTGCGCCTGAACCTCCACGCCGAGCCCCTGGAGCGACAGCTCCTGCTGTGGGCCATCGAACAGAGCCTCATGCCCTCCGCGACGGGCAAGCGATCGGAGTTCGAGACCGCTGTGGCGGCCGGGGACGAGCTCTCGGCGCATTTCCACGACTACGACTGGGCCGACGAGGTGCTCCACGCGCAGATCGGCCGGCGCTGGCTCCTGGGCGAGCGGGGGGAGGGGCTCGACTTCGAGCAGGCGATGGCGGAGGGGCGTCGGGTGCACGAACAGACGTGGTCGGCGCTGGAGGGCTACCGGAACCTCGAGCCCCAGACCGAGTGGTGGTCGGACTTCGTCCGCCGGGCGCTGGGGCGCGAGACCTCCGCCCACCCGGCCCAGCTGGTGGAGGATCCCGAGGTGATCACCGAGTAGGGCCGGCCGGTCCTTGCCGCGGCCCCGCGGCGCGGTCCATCTTGGCCCCCTGCGCCGCAGCGCGGCGCACGGATCTCCCGACCGGCCCCGGCCCACCCGCCGGAGCTCCGCCACCGGGCCCGACCCGACGGGAGGCCCCATGCAGCCGCGTCTCAGCGAAAGGGATTGAGCCATGGCGAAGCCGGTCATCCTGGCGGTCGACGACGAGCCCGAGGTCCTGAACTCCATCGGTCGGGACCTGCGCGGCCACTACGGTACGACGTATCGGATCATGAAGGCGTCCTCGGGTCAGCAGGCGCTGGAGACGGTGCGGGAGCTCAAGAAGCGCGGGACTCCGGTCGCCCTCATGGTCGTCGACGAGCGGATGCCGGGGATGACGGGTACCCAGTTCCTGGGGCAAGCCCTCGAGCTCTATCCCGATTCGCGGCGCGTGCTGCTGACCGCCTATGCAGACACCGACACGGCCATCACCGCGATCAACCGGATCGGGCTCGACCACTACCTGCTCAAGCCCTGGGAGCCTCCCCGGGAGCGGCTCTACCCGGTGCTGGACGACCTGCTCTTCGACTGGTCGTCGAAGTTTCGTCCGGACTACGACGGGATCCGGGTGGTGGGAGCCGCCCTCTCGCCCGCCAGCTACGCCGTGCGGGACTTCCTCTCCGCGAACCAGGTGCCCTACCGGTGGATGGACGTCGACACCGACGCCGCGGCGCGGGAGCTGATCGCGACGCTCTCCGAAGGACCCCGGCGACTGCCCGTGGTCTTCCTCCAGGACGGCACGGCCCTGGTGCAGCCGGAGCCCCGGGAGCTGGCGGAGGGCATCGGAATGCAGACCCGGGCACGGAATCCCTTCTACGACCTGGTCATCGTGGGTGGTGGCCCGGCGGGTCTGGCCGGGGCGGTGTACGCGGCTTCCGAGGGTCTCCGGACGGTGCTCGTCGAGCGGAGCGCACCGGGCGGACAGGCGGGCACGAGCTCCCGGATCGAGAACTACCTCGGCTTCCCCGGGGGCCTGAGCGGGGCGGATCTCGCCCGCCGCGCCTCGACCCAGGCCCGCAGGTTCGGAGCGGAGATCCTGACGCCCCAGGAGGTCGTCGCCGTCGAGTCTCAGGAGCCCTACCGCGTCGTGCGGCTGGCGGACGGTTCCGAGCTCCGCTGCTACGCGGTCCTGT
>JASFUL010000263.1:0-7552 GCA_050050315.1 Gemmatimonadota bacterium | reverse complement strand
GCGATTCTGGATGAACCACTGTCGACCTGCGCGGGACGGCCGTGGCACGGCCTCGGCGCCCTCCAGCTGCACCGCGCGCCTCGAGGCACGGTCCAGGAACGCCGAGGGCCGGTCCTTCCCGTTCACCCCCGTGGGGCGAGGCGTCCCTGGCCGAGGGCGTGGAGAAGCTAGCGAAGCTCCACGATGAAGGCCCCGGGGGGCCCGAGGTGGTCCCCCTCCGGAAGCGCGAGGGCCGACGGTTACGGCACGATCGGGTTACGCCACCCTCCCGTGGCACTTCTTGTACTTCTTGCCCGAGCCGCACGGACACGGGTCGTTCCGTCCCGGCTCGTCCTCGGCCACCACCGGCTCCTTGGTGGCTCGCTCGGCCTCGCCCCGGTTCGTCGCCAGCTTCCGGACGTCGGGTCCCGACCCTCCGAGCGGGTCGATCGAGGAGGAGGACCCTCCCTCGGGAGTGTCGCTCCGGGCCCGCTTGGCGATGCCCATCGCGTCCACGCGGGCGCCTCCGCCGCTCCCGGACGTAGACGTTCTCGCGGCCACCGCGCCCCGGGGCTGCGCCCCCCGACCGCCCGCGGCCACCATCCCCTCGGCCCCGACCCCCGTGTCCGGGCTGTCCGTGGGTCCGCTGAAGGTGAGACTCTCGCGGGGGCGCCGCTGCTGGGGGATCGAGATCTGGGCCTTGTAGAAGTTCTGCGAGACCGTGCTCCGCAGGTCGTGCATGAGGTCCACGAACATCTCGTAGGCCTCCTTCTTGTACTCGACCAACGGGTCCTTCTGACCCCACCCCCGGAAGCCGATGGACGCCTTCAGGTGGTCCAGGTCGTAGAGGTGGTCCTTCCACTTGTCGTCGATGGTGGTGAGCATGATGAAGCTCATCACCCGCTCGGCGTGGTCGCCGAAGCCGGTGATCTTGCGCCGGAACGCGTCCCGCGAGGCCTCCACCACCATCTCCCGCACCTCGTCGCGATGCAGCCCGTGGTCGAGGACGTTCTCGTCGGGGAGCCCGTCGACGACCACGAAGTGGTCCAGCAGGAGGCGCTGGCGAAGCCCGGCCAGGTCCCAGTGCTCGGCGTGGGCGTCGGAGGAAACGAACCTGTCGAGGGTGTCGTCCAGGGCGTGCTCGATCATCTCCCAGATCTCGCCCTTCAGATCCTCGCCGCCCTCGAGGGCGAAGAGGCGCAGGTCGTAGATGACCTCGCGCTGCTGGTTCATGACGTCGTCGTAGTCCAGCAGGCGCTTCCGGGCTTCGAAGTTGTTGCCCTCGACCCGCTTCTGGGCCCGCTCGATGGACTTGGTGACCAGCCCGTGGGTGATCACCTCGCCCTCCTCGGCGCCCATCTTCTCCATGGCAGACGCGATCCGCTCCGACCCGAAGAGTCGCATCAGGTCGTCTTCGAGGGAGAGGAAGAACTGGGACGCTCCGGGGTCGCCCTGGCGGCCGGCCCGCCCGCGAAGCTGCCGGTCGATGCGCCGGGACTCGTGTCGCTCGGAGCCCAGGATGTGGAGCCCGCCGTCCTCGACCACGTGATCGTCGGGTCGGGACCCGATCTTGTCGTCCCAGAGCGTGGGGTCGACGGCCTGGACCTCGTTGAGGTCGAGCTCACGCTCCTTCGCCCACCGGATGGTCCGGTTGTCCCGCACGCCCGGACCCAGCTTGATGTCGGTCCCGCGTCCGGCCATGTTCGTCGCGATCGTCACGGCGCCCGGCTGCCCCGCTTCGGCCACGATCTCGCTCTCCCGCTGGTGCTGCTTGGCGTTGAGCACGTTGTGGGAGATCCCTCGCCGCTTGAGCATGCGCGACAGCGTCTCGGAGACCTCCACGTTGGTGGTGCCGACGAGGACCGGGAGATCCATGGCGTTGAGTCGTTCGATCTCGTCCATGATCGCGTTGAACTTCTCGCGCTTCGTCTTGAAGATCAGGTCGTCCCGGTCGTCGCGGATGACGGGCTCGTTGGTCGGGATGACGAGGACGTCCAGGTCGTAGATCTGGTGGAACTCGTTCTCCTCGGTCTCCGCGGTGCCCGTCATCCCCGCGAGCTTGTCGTACATCCGGAAGTAGTTCTGGATCGTGATGGTGGCGAGGGTCTGGGTCTCGCCCCGGATCTCGACGCCCTCCTTGGCCTCGACCGCCTGGTGGAGCCCGTCGCTCCAGCGCCGACCCGGCATCTGGCGGCCGGTGAACTCGTCGACGATGACCACCTGGCCGTCCTCACCGATGATGTACTTCTCGTCCTTGTGGAAGAGGGCGTACGCCTTGAGGAGCTGGTGGATGACGTGGATGCGCTGGCTCTTCTCCGCGTACTCGGCCTCGAGAGCCGCGATCTGGTCGCGCTTCTCGAGGGTGGAGAGCGACTCGTCGTGCTCGATGTGGCCGAGGTCCTCGGAGAGGTCGGGCACGACGAACGCGTCCGGGTCGTTGGGGGAGAGCTCGTCCAGGCCCTTGTCCGAGAGATGGACGTTGTGGCCCTTCTCGTCCATCGCGAAGTAAAGCAGCTCGTCGAGCTCGTGGAGGCGCTTCTCGCGCATGTAGTCCGCCTCGACCTTCTGCACGAGCGTCTGCAGTCCAGGATCGTCGGCGAAGAGCTTGAGGAGCCGCTTGTGCTTCGGCGTCCCGCGCTTGACCGCGAGCAGCTTCTCGCCGGCCTCGAACTCCCGATCCTCCTCCAGGTCCTGCTCGGCCTCCGCCACGAGCTCGTTGCACACCCGCATCTGCTTGCGGTAGAGGCTGTTCACGAGGTTGTTGTACTGCTTGAACGGGGTCGACGTGTCGCGCCCCACGGGACCGGAGATGATCAGGGGGGTGCGGGCTTCGTCGATGAGGATCGAGTCGACCTCGTCGATGATGGCGTAGTGGTGCCCTCGCTGGACTCGCTGCTCCAGCGTGTGGACCATGTTGTCCCGCAGGTAGTCGAAGCCGAACTCGTTGTTGGTCCCGTAGGTGATGTCGGCGGCGTAGGCGGCCCGCCGCTCGGGGCTCCCCGGGTCGTGCTTGTCGATGACGTCGACGGTGAGTCCCAGGGCCTGGTAGATCGCCCCCATCCACTCGGCGTCCCGGGTGGCCAGGTAGCTGTTCACGGTGACCAGGTGCGCGCCGCGCTCGGCGAGAGCGTTCAGGTAGAGGGGCATCGTGGCCGCCAGGGTCTTCCCTTCTCCCGTGGCCATCTCGGCGGCCTTCCCCTGATGCAGGGCGATCCCGCCGACGATCTGGACGTCGTACGGGATCATGTCCCAGACCGCCGACGTCCCCGCGAATTGGACCTCGGTCCCGACCAGGCGACGGCACGTCTCCTTCACGACGGCGAACGCCTCGGGCATGAGCTCGTCGAGGGTGTCCTCGACCTCCTCGAGCACCTCCGCCTCGAGGTCGGCGATCTCGCCGCTGAGCCGTTCCCGCTCGCCCGCGTCCTCCGAGTGACGCTTGGTCTCCCGGAGCTCCGCGATCTGCTCTTCCAGGCCGGACGTGCGCTCGGTGATCCGCTCGCGGAACTCGCCGGTCTTCGCCCGGAGCTCCTCGTCCGACAGCCTCTCCAGCGACGCGTAGACCGCGTTGATCTCGTCCACGACGGGCTGCAGCTTCTTGACGACCCGGTTGTGCCGGGAGCCTACGACCTTCTCTATCAGTGCTTTCAGCATGGTTCCTACCGTTCCTGGAATCGCCGTCGACCGGCGTACAAGCCTTCCTCCTCCACGATCCGGAGGGCCCCTTCGGGGACCAGCCACCGTACCGACCGTCCTTCGCCCAACCGCTTCCGGACCTCCGTCGAGGAGACGTCCATCCGGGTCACGTCCACCGTGATCCAGGGGACCTCCACTCCGGGGTCCACCCGTGCCGGATCCCGACCGCTCCGCGCCACCACCGCGAGGGTCGCGAGTCGGCCGACCTCCTCGGGCTCCCGCCACGTCGCGAACTCCGCCAGCTGGTCCGCACCCACGACGAGCACCCAGTCGACCTCCGGCTCCCGCCGGTGGAGCGCCCGCAGCGTGTCCACCGTCCACGACGGGCCGTCGCGCTCCAGCTCGATGCGGTCCACCCGCAGGCCGGGTGCACCCCCTTCGAGGCACGCTTCCACCATGCGCGCCCGCAGCTCCGCGGGAGCTGGCGCGCGGTCCTCCTTGTGGGGAGGCTCACCGGCCACCACGAAGCGGACCTCGTCCAGCCCCAGACGCTCCAGAACATCCCTGGCCACCACGAAATGCCCGACGTGGGGCGGGTCGAACGTGCCCCCGACGAGGCCGACGCGGCGTCGCTCCACGGGCGTCACGGCCACACGTGAAGAAGCGGCTCAGCCCCTGGCCGAGCCGCCCTCATCGCCGTTGTCGATGGCCCGGGCCTCCGGAGAATCCGGGTAGGAGTTCAGCAGGCGCTGGCGCCAGGTCTCCACGTCGTCCTCGTACCCGATCTCCTCGTACGCCTGGATCAGGCCCAGGATCGCGCGGGGTGCCCAGTCCGTGTCGGCGAAGTCATCGACGACCATCTCGTAGTAGATGATGGCCGAGTCCCACCAACCCCGCGACGCGTAGAAGTCGTCGGCCGTCCGATACAGCTTCTCGGCCAGCTTGGCTCGCATCTCGTTCGTGAGCTGCTGGGCGCGCTGGGCGACCTCGTCGTCGATGCCCGTATAGTCCCGCACGACGTTCGGGCAGACGAGGAGGGCCTGACGGGTGTACTGCTGGTCGCGCTCCGGGATCGGCGACAGGGCCACGAAGGACTCGCAGATCCCCAGGGCCGCCTTCGCCGCGAGCTCGTGGGCCGGATGCCGATCGAGGAAGCGGGTGTACTCCTGCTGTGCGGTGATGTAGTGCTCGTCGTTGAAGTACGCCTCGGCCAGCATCATCCGGGCCGTCGCCGCCTGCTCGAAGTTGGGATCGACCGCCAGCAGGCGCTCGAGCATCTCGGCGGCGTCCCCCCAGTCCTCTCCCTCGAACTCCGCCTGCGCGCGGACGAAGAGCTCCTGCGAGGTGAGCCCCTGGTAGGGGTCCGCCGAGCCGCAGGCCGTCGCCACGAGGGCGGCCAGAGCCGCGAAAGCCGTATATCGAAGAGATCCCATGGACATCCGTTGAAAGTACCCTTTGCTGGGGCAGGTGTTTCTGTCGAGACGATCCACGGTCGCCGCTCTCCGCCGGGCGCCGCGCCCCCCGGTCGCCGGGCGACCGCGCCGCGCCCTGCGGGCTGCCGGCACATCACGCCCCGTAGAAGTCGCGGACCGCCGAAGCCACCCGCTCCACCCGCTCCTCTCCGAGCTCGGGATAGACCGGAAGGCTCAGGACCTGCTCCGCGAGCGTCTCCGCCACCGGCAGGGTCCCCCGTGCCTGTCCGAGGGGGGCGAAGCACTCCTGTAGATGCAGGGGAACGGGGTAGTAGATGCCCGTCCCGATGTTCCGCTCGGCCAGGAACGACCGAAGCTCGTCCCGGCGTCGGACCCGTACCGTGTACTGGTTGAACACGTGGTGGTTCGCCGGATCGGTGTACGGCGGGACCACGTCGGGGAGGTCCGCCAGCAGGCCGTGATAGCGACAGGCGTTCTCGCCCCGCGCCGCAGCCCACGCGTCGAGATGGGGGAGCTTCGCCCGCAGCACGGCCGCCTGGAGCGCGTCCAGGCGGCTGTTGGTGCCGACCATCTCGTGGTGGTACATCTGTCGGCCGCCGTGGACCCGCAGCTTCCGCACCCGTTCGGCCAGCTCCGCGTCGCGGAACGTCACGAGCCCGGCGTCCCCGAACGCGCCCAGGTTCTTGGTGGGGAAGAAGGAGAAGGCCCCGACCTCCCCAACCGACCCGGCCATCGCCGGCACGGGGGCAGGGGGTCCCCCCCCATCGGGAACGTCGGGGTCGCCGCCGGGCGCAGCCATGGTCCGACGAGCCCCGATCGCCTGCGCAGCATCCTCCAGGACGACGGCGCCGCGCTCCGCCGCGAGCTCCACCAGCTCCTCCAGGGGGGCCATCTGTCCGAACAGATGCACGGGGATGACGGCCCGGGTACGCTCGCTCCACGCGGCTTCCACGGTCGCACGGGTGAGGTTGAACGTCTGGGGGTCGACGTCGCAGAAGACCGGTCGGAAGCCCGCGTTCCAGGCCGCGCCCGCGGTGGCGAAGAACGTGAAGGCGGGGACGATCACCTCGTCGCCGGGCTCGGGCTCCAGGGCCCTGAGCGGCAGGAGCAGCGCGTCCGTACCGCTGGCCACGCCCACGGCGTGGGACACCCCCACGTAGCTCGCGATCGCTTCCTCGAACGCCTCGACCTCGGGCCCCAGCACGAACCGCTGGGAGCCGACCACCCGCGAGAGCGCCTCGCCGATCTCGTCCTCGATGGTCGCGTACTGGGCCGTCAGGTCCAGGAGCGGCACCCCCTCCTCGGGGCTCATCCGCAGGAGCCGTCGGGGAGGAGTCCGCGGAGCCCCCGGCCGAACTGGATCCGGTCGTATCGCTCACGCGCCCGACGCGCCAGGGCCGAGTTGGACGAGGCTTCGGCGTCGGAGACCGCGTCGAACGCCTCGAGGGCACCCTCGCAGTCGCCGAGCGCCGACAGGATCTCGCCCCGTTCGAACCAGGCCCGACCCAGGAGCGTGCGGGGCTGCCCCACCTCGAGGGTGCGGTTCACCAGGCGGAGGGCTTCCTCGAGGAGCTCTTCCCGCGACGCCGGGGTCCCCTCCGGCCCGAGCAGCGGAGCCCCGCCCACGCTGTCGACGAGCTCCGACGGCTCCAGGGACCGGATCGGCTCGTCGGCGTCGGGGTCGGCGTCGGTCGGCCGAGGCGCCGCGGCCCGGGCGGCGAGCCGGCGCTCCCGGGCCAGTTCGAAGGCGCAGTTCCCCACGTACCAGTCGACCTCGCCGCGCTCCCACGGCCGGACCGCCTCCCTGTACCGCTCGAAGAAGACGAGAGCCCGCTCGCAGTTGCCGATCTGCTCGTACGCCTGTCCGATCTCGAACACGAGCTCGGGAGCCGAGTCGGTGGCGGCCGCCAGAGCCTTCTGGTAGAACGGCAGAGCGCGCCCGTACTCGCCGGCGTCGAAGTAGTGCCGCGCCAGCGGGAGGGCCAGCTCCTGGACGCTGACGCCGGGCCGGAACGACAGCGCCGCGTCCATGGCCGACGCCATCTGGAACCGGTCGTCCCTCTCCGCGGCGCCACGGGCCATGTCCACGAAGTCCGAGACGGCCTGGTCGCTCATCGCGTCGTCGACCCCGGCCGCTCGACCATAGAATTCCCGCGCCTCCTCCACTCGGCCCATGCGCACGTAGGTGTGGGCCACCCGCGAGAGCGTGGCGGGATCGTCGTCTCCCTGCCGCACGGCCAGGCGGTACTCGGCCAGAGCCTCTTCGAGACTGTCCCGGGCGAAGGCCTGGTCCCCCCTCGAGACCGCGGTCTCCTCCGTTCCGCCGGGGGAGCACGCGACAACCACGGACGTCCCCACCGCCGCCATCAGCGCGGAACGCACGACGCGTCGGATGGGCGCGCAGGGCATTCGATTCTCCTCGTTCCTGGTCCGAGCTGCGCGAGATCCGGAGTCCGCCCGGAGGTCGCGGCAACTCCGTTCGACGACGACCGCCAAAGACGAAG
>JASFUL010000262.1:0-7564 GCA_050050315.1 Gemmatimonadota bacterium | reverse complement strand
AGCGGAACGACGGGGGCGGGGCCCGGTCGTTCCGGTGGTCCAGGAGGCGCCGCAGCATGGTCGGCACCACCGAGGCGTGCGTGACCCGGCCGTCGTCCATCAGGCGGGAGAGCTCGTCCGCCCGGAAGGGCCCGGTCGCCACGAGGCTCGAGCCCAGCAGCGCCGCCCGCGTCACCAGCGCCAGCCCGCCGACGTGGGCGGGGCTGAGCGAGGCGTACCAGCGGTCGTCGGGTCCGAGCTCCAGGCGCGCCCGGCTGGCCCGGGCGCTCCGGCGCAAGCCCTCGGCCGTCACGAGGACGCCGCGCCGGCGTCCGGAGGTCCCGGACGTCCAGAGCACCGCCGCGATCCCGGGAACGCCGTCCGGGCCGGGCCCCGACGCCTGGCCTCCGGAATCCGGGCCCGCACTCCTCCCGACCACGGACGGGTCGTCGGAGCCGGCGGCAGACACGACGTCGGCCAACGTCACGGTCCGCGCCCCTCCCGTCCCGCCGGCCGCCGGGTCCACCGCCGCTCCCGCCGTCCCGTCCACCACGATCGGCGAGGGGTCGAGGAGGTCGAGGGTCTCCGCCATGGCCTCCGCGGCGAGGTCCGGGTTCAGGGGCACCACCACGGCGCCGGACCGGAAGAGGGCATGGAGGCCCACCACCGCGTCGGCGGACGGCGACGCGATCAGGGCCGCGGGCCGACCGGGGCGGGCGCCGAGGCGAACCAGCCGCTCCGACGCCGTCCGGACCCACCCGTCGAGCTCCCGGAAGCTCCAGCTCCGACGGCCATCCGTGAGGCCGATCCGGTCGGGTCGGACCCCCACCGCCGACGCGAGGAAGTCAGTCACGCCCACGTCCCTCCCACCGCGCCGGTCCCTGCCGCCTCCCCCGTCGCGGTTCGCCCCACGGAGGCCGACGCGTCCTCACCCCCAGGCCAGGGCCGCGCCCAACACCGCGCCGTAGAGCGCCACCACCCGTGCCGTCTGCCCCAGCGCCGGCAGCAGCTCCCGGGGGTGGTCGAAGCCCAGAACCCGGCGCGTGGGCGGGACGGCCAGGAGGAGCACCACCGACGCGGCCAGGGCGGGCCGGGGCCACCCGAAGGCCGCCACCCCCACCGCCGGAGCCGCGGCGCCCGCCAGGAGCGTCGCGACGAACTCGACCTGCGTCCCTCCCCTCCCCAGCCGTACGGCCAGCGTGCGCTTGCCCGCGACCCGATCGGTGGCGATGTCCCGGAGGTTGTTCACGACGAGGATGGCGGTCGTGAGCGCCCCGATCCCGGCGCCGGCCAGCAGCGCGTCCGGCGTGAGATCCAGCGCCTGGACCCAGTACGTCCCGCCCACCGCCACGAGTCCGAAGAAGACGAACACGAAGGGGTCGCCCAACCCGTGGTAGGCCAGCGGGTACGGCCCGCCCGTGTACGCCACCGCGCACGCCAGCGAAGCGATCCCGATCACGGCCACCGGCCAGCCGCCGACCCACACGAGGTAGATCCCGACCAGGAACGCCCCGCCCAGCGTCGCGAGCATCCCCCGCCTCACGACCTCCGGCCTCAGCAGCCCGGCCTGGGTCACGCGCGTCGGCCCCACCCGCTCGCCCGTGTCCGAGCCCCGGACGAAGTCGTAGTAGTCGTTCGCCAGGTTCGTGGCGATCTGGATCAGGAGCGCGCCCACCAGGGCCGCCCCCGCCGGCAGGAGCGCGAACGCATCGTGGAACGCTCCGAGCCCGGCCCCGATCAGCACGGGGGCCGCCGCCGCCGGGAGGGTCTTCGGACGCGCCGCCATGACCCAGACGGACACCGGAGAGGGGGCGTCGGACGGGACCTCGGGAAGCTCGGTGGAAGGCATGGCCCCATTGTAGGCGATGCGGCGTGCCCCGTCAGCCCGCGCCGGAACCCCGGGTCCGGCGGAGGGTTCGGCAGGCATGACCCGCCACCCCATCGACCCCGACGTGGGCCCCGGCCGCACCGGGCCCGTCGACACCCCCGGGGTCGACCCCGACGACTTCCGGGACGCCCTCGCCCGGTGGGCGGCCACCGTCACGATCGTGGCCGTCCGCGACGGCTCCGACGTGCACGGCGTCACCGTCACCTCGTTCATCCCCGTCTCGGCCGAGCCTCCACGCGTCCTCGTCTCCCTCGGACCGAACGCCCGGGTGGTTCCGTTCCTGGACGAGGGCACCTCCTTCGCGGTCAGCCTCCTGGATGCCGGGCAGCGACGGGTGGCGAGCGACTTCGCGGACTCGTACCAGGTCGGGGCGAGCCCCTTCGTCGCCGCGGGCCCTCCCGTCGTGGAAGGCGCCGTCGTGGCGCTCGTCTGCGGGGTCGAGCGGCTGATCGAGGTCCAGGGCGGCGTCCGGCTGGTCCTGGCGCAGGTCCACGCGGTCCGGGAGACCGGCGGCGACGAGCCCCTCGTCTACCACCGCCGGGGATATCGGCGGCTGGAAGCGGAGTGATCCACGGCCCCGGCCCGCCGCCGGGCCGGTCCTACCAGGGCAGCCAGGGATACTGCCGGAAGTCCGGCCTCCGCTTCTCCAGGAAGGCGTTCTTGGCCTCCTGGGCCTGTTCGGTCATGTAGAAGAGGAGCGTGGCGTTGCCCGCCAGCTCCTGGAGGCCGGCCTGCCCGTCCACCGCCGCGTTGAAGGCGCTCTTGAGAAGGCGGATCGACAGCGGGCTCTTGTCGAGGATCTCCTGGGCCCACCTCCATCCCTCGGCCTCCAGCTCCTCCACCGGCACGACGGCGTTCGCGAGCCCCATCTCCCGGGCTTCCTCGGCCCCGTACTGCCGGCACAGGTACCAGATCTCCCGGGCCTTCTTCTGACCGACGATGCTGGCCAGGTAGCTCGCGCCGAAGCCCCCGTCGAAGCTGCCCACCTTGGGACCGGTCTGGCCGAAGACGGCGTTGTCGGCGGCGAGGGTGAGGTCGCAGATGACGTGCAGAACGTGTCCCCCGCCGATGGCGTAGCCCGCCACGAGGGCGATCACCGGCTTTGGCATGCTGCGGATGTAGCGCTGCAGCTCGAGCACGTTGAGGCGGGGCAGACCGTCCCCCCCGACGTAGCCGGCGTCCCCCCGCACGCGCTGGTCCCCGCCGGAGCAGAAGGCGTACTTCCCGTCCTCCGCCGGCCCCTCGCCGGTGAGGAGCACCACGCCGACATCGGTGTCCTCCCCGGCGTCCTTGAAGGCGTCCTGGAGCTCCAGGAGCGTCTCGGGTCGGAAGGCGTTGCGCACCTCCGGGCGGTTGAAGGCGATGCGCGCGACGCCTCCCGCCTTCCGATAGGTGATGTCCTCGTACTCCTTGACCGTCTTCCAGTCCGGGGGCGTGAACTCGCTCACGTGTCGATGTCCTCCTGGGGTTCGTCCAGCACGGCGGCCCGGACGGCGTCGCGTACGCGCCGGTGCCGCGCCTCGTTGTCGTCTCGGTCGGTCCTCACCTCGAGGATCCGGGTGCCACCCCCCGCGAGCGCGTCGGCGAGCGCCCGGGGGAAGCCCGCCGGGTCGTCCAGACGCGTGTGGGGGATGCCGTGGAGCGCGGCCGCGTGGCGGAACTCCAGCCCGTGCGGTGTCGCGAAGTAGGGGGTGAACGCCGGCTCCCGCTCGCGCACGGGAAGCATGTGGAAGATCCCGCCGCCATCGTTGTGCACGACGACGAACAGGACCTCCGCGTCGCCCTCGCGCGCCGCGAGGAGCCCGTTCATGTCGTGGTAGAACGCGATGTCACCCATCACCGCCACCACCCTCCGACCCGTGCCCGCGGCTACCCCCAGCGCCGTCGAGACGGTCCCGTCGATCCCGCTGGCGCCCCGGTTGGCCCGGGCTACGACGGGCGGCTCGCGGGACTCCGGGATCCCGAACGCGTCGAGGTCCCGGACGGGCATGCTGCTCCCGACGAACAGCTCCTCCCCGGGGGGCACCGCCGCCACCGCCTGGGACAGGATCGCGCCCTCGTGGCCGGGGCCGAACGCCTCGGCTTCCCGCACGGCCGCCCGGGCGCGCGCCTCGGTCCGGAGCCACCGGCGGGTCCACGAGCCCGCCGGCCTCCGACCCGCCCCGCGGGCCAGCTCCGCGAGCGCGGCGGCCGGATCGGCCCGGACGTAGGCCGCGGCGGTGACGGCGTGGTCCTTCCAGAGGTGGCCCGTGTCCAGCACGACCTGCTCGGCGCCGGCGTGCTCCTCCAGCCACGCGGCCAGGTGCTTCGAAGTCGGCGACCGCCCGACGCGAAGCACGAAATCGGGCGCCAGGCGGGCCCGGACCTCGGGAACGCCGAGGAACAGGTCGTAGGCGCCGAGCACCGCCGCGTCTTCGGCGCTCCGCCACCGCGCCCCTGAAAGGGGGTCGGCGAGCAGGGGAATGCCCGCCGTCCCGGCGAGCCCGACGGCCGCCGGGCCCACCTCGTGGGGGTCCGGCACGGGCCCGGCGACGATCACGGGTCGCGCCGCGTCTTCCAGCCGCTCCAGCAGGGCATCGGCGTCGGACGGATCGAGCCCCGGACGCCTCCGACCGATGCGCGTGACGGGCCGGCCCGGTGGCTCTCCGGTCCAGGCGGCGGGAACGACGGCGCGCGGGTCCGGCACCGCCTCGCCCGCCGGAGGCTCCAGGGGCTTGTCGAAGGGGATGTTCAGGTGCACGGGGCCCGCCGGCGCCCCCGTCGCGTCGGCGACGGCCCTGGCAGCCAGGGCGCGCAGGTGCCGGATCTCACGGGGGTCCAGGGACGGCGGGGCGAGGTCGTGGGAGGCCCGCACGTAGCTCCCGTAGATGCCCGGCTGGTCGATGGCCTGGTTCGCGTCGCCCCCCCGGAGACGGTGGGGGCGGTCGGCCGTCAGCAGCAGGAGCGGCACCTCGGACCGGCTGGCCTCCACCACCGGGGGGAGCAGGTTGGCGGTGGCCGTGCCGGAGGTGGTGATCACCGCGGCCGGGTGGCCGGTCGCGAGGCCGAGGCCCAGCGCGAAGAAGCCCGCGCACCGCTCGTCCAGATGGACCCGGAGCCGCAGCCGGGCGTCGGCCACGGCCGCAAGCACGAGGGGGGTCGACCTGGAGCCGGGAGAGACGCACACCTCGCGGACGCCGTGGGCCACGAGCTCCTCGAGGAGCGCGCCCGCCCACACGGCGTTCGCCCGCGCGCGTCCCGGATCTCCTCGCGGCGGGGCCGCGTCGCCCTCGCCCGGGGCCTCCGGGGGGCTCACGTCCGGAGACCCGCCGCCTCGAGGGCGCGCAGGACGGGCTCGAACTTGATGGCGGTCTCCTCCCACTCGAGCGCCGGGTCGGAGCCGGCGACGATCCCCGACCCCGCGAACAGCCTCCACGCCCCCGACGCGACCACCGCGCTCCTCAGGGCCGGCACCAGGATCCCGTCCCCCTCCGTGTCGAACCACCCGACGGGCCCCGCGTACCAGCCGCGCTCGAAGGGCTCTTCCTCCTCGAGAAAGGCGAGGGCGGCGTCCCGCGGGACGCCGCACACCGCGGGGGTCGGGTGCAGCGCCTCCACCAGCTCGAGAACGTGCCCCCCCGGAGCGACCCGCGCCCGGATCACCGTCTCGAGGTGCTGGATGCGTGCCAGCGTCAGGACGTGGGGCTCGTCCTGCGCCCGGACCTCCCTGGCGAGGGGTCCCAGCCGGCGCACGACGTCCTCCACCACCACCTGCTGCTCGGCCCGGTCCTTCTCGCTCCCCAGGAGCCGACGCGCCAGGGCTTCCCCTTCCTCTTCGCTCTCGCCCCGGCGAATCGAGCCCGCCACCGCCGTCGCGTGGAACGCGCCGCCCCGGAGCGTCGCCACCGTCTCCGGCGCGGCGCCCAGCAGGCACCGGCCCGGCTCGGGCTCGAACAGGAAGCAGTGGGCGCCCCGGTTCTGGTCGCGGAGGGCGAGAGCGACGCCCACCGGGTCGATCGGTCGGGGGGGCGTGACGTCGAGGGTGCGGGCGAGCACGGCCTTCCGGATCCTGCCGGACCCGATGGCTTCGAGCGTCTCCCGGACCGCCCCCTCCCACGCGGAACGGTCCGTCTCGACGCGCTCGGCCGAGACCGGCGCTCCAGAGGTCGTGCCTTCGTCCGCGGCTCCCTCCAGGCCCGCCGCCAGCGCCGCCGCCTCGTCTTCCACCGACTCCAGGGAACGCCCGACCTCGGCGGCGTCCGCGTCGGGAAGGACCGCCCTCCGGACCGTGAGCCGGCTCCCCCCGGCCGCGCTCGACTCCAGCTCGACGCGGGGCAGGTGGAAGAGGGCCGGAGGGAATCCGTCCCAGAAGGAACCGCCCCGGGGGTCGTCGCGGAACGCGAAGCCTCCGTAGAACCGGACGGCGCCCCCATCCGGCGGGGAATCCGACCCACCCGCACCCGCCCCCACGATCTCGGGGGCGGCCGCCCGGGCCGCGACCCGGACGTCGGCGAACCGGCGGGCTCCCGATGCCTCGGGACGGATCGCCTCCAGGACGCCGGCGTGGGCGAGCCACCGCTCGCCGCGGGCCCACAGGCCCCGGGGTCGTCCCGCGTGCATCCGCAGGAAGCGTCCGGGGCGGACGTCGCCGAGCGAGCGCGTCGCCCGTACGATCCTCAAGGGGGTGCGGGTGGCGGTGGTGATGGTGAGCCGGTCCTGGACGGTCGGTTGCGCGGAGTTCCGTTCGGCCGGTGGAGGCCGACCGAATATACGGACCTCTACCGTTTCACCAAGCCGAGGTGCCGTTCAGGCCCGACGGCCTTCTCCGTCCAGCGACCGCTCACGGTGCTCGTCGAGGAGGAGGCGGAGCCGCTCGATCCCTTCCGTGCCCAGGTCCCCCGTCTCGAGCACGTGCCCGACGAGCCGGGCGGGATCCCCGTCGAAGAGCACGTCGGTCAGGTCCGATACCATCTCGCGTTGCACCGAGTCCCGCGTGACGGTGGCCCGGTACAGGTATCGTCTACCCTCCCGTTCGTGGGCCACGACCTCCTTCCTCTCCAGGCGGCCGAGGAGGGTCGTGACGGTGGTGAGGGCGAGGCATCGTCCCGGCTCGAGAGCGGAACGAACCTCGGCGCTCGTCGCTTCCCCACGGTCCCAGAGGACCGAGAGGATGGCGATCTGCAGCTCGGTGAGCGGCGGTCGGTCGGACACGGCGGTCCCTTTGTCGGGGGAACTGCGCCATGATGCGTCCGGGACCGGACTTTCCACAAGAGGGTTCGTCGCCGGCCCCGGGAATCGCCCGTGGCGGTCGATTCCGACGGATCCCTCAGTCGACGGCGACGGGGGGAGTCGCCGTGTAGCGAACCTCGTCGTCGATGGCGTTGGCGATCCAGTCGATGTCGACGAAGAGCGGCGCCCCCGTCGCCGTGTCGTAGTCGACCTCCAGCGCCCCCGCCTCCTGGATGGCGCGCTCCACGATCTCGAAGAGCTCGTCGACCGTGGGCCAGAACTCCGCCTCCTCCGGGGGGATGGACCCCTGGTCCACCCGCTCCACCGACACCTTCTCGCCGTCCTCCACGCGGATCTCCGCCGCTCCGAAGCCCGCGCAGAAGCAGGCCCGGTCCACGGTCCAGATGTAGCTGGTCAGATCCGCGCGCGCCCACCGGGCCCGCGCGTCCGCGAGGTCCTCCCCGGGATCGTCGGGCGATGAGACGAAGG
>JASFUL010000261.1:0-7657 GCA_050050315.1 Gemmatimonadota bacterium | reverse complement strand
TGGCGGTGAGACCGGGTAGTGGTCGGCGTCGTCCATGGCCGTGTCGGCCGCGTGGAGGGTCCAGACGAGCGCATCCAAGAGACTTCGCGTCCGTCGGGCGCCCTCTTCTCGCAGCATCGAACGCGGTTCCTCGTCAGGACGCGCCAGCCCCGGGAGCGCCCGCCCGTCGGCGCGCCCAGTCGCGAAAGGCGATCAGCGAGTCGGTCGGCCACACCCTTCCGCCCGTCCGTCGCTCGTCTGGAGAGACGGGGCGGGAGTCGCGGTAGACGGCGAGCGCGAGTCGAACGACCTCGCGGTGCCGGTCAGGTGCCGCACGAAGAAGCCATTCGCCCGCCTCGTCCTTCGACGGGACCAGTCGGGGCGACGCTTCCTCCAGCACCCACAGAATGCGCCCGACGTTGAGGACTCCGTAGAAGGGGCTCTCGAGGATGTTCTCGCCCTCGAGAATCCAGTCCAGGTCGCCTCGGATCGATTCCACGAAGTCCGCGCGCGGGAGGGGCGTGAAGACGTCCGCCACCTCCGGGCCGGCCAGTGCCACACCGAACTCGCACGTCGCCTGGACATGTGCCGCGAGGTCTGGGTCGGTCCGGTCCACTTCGAAGTCGGTCCGACCGGAGAGAATCTCGTCGGTCAGCTCCTCACCGAAGTGAACCTCGAAGGGCATCGGATGGGACCGCTCGGCGAGAACGCTTCGGCGTACGACCGAGCACTCGAGGCTACCGGTGATCGGACGCTGCCGATTCGCCAGCGCAGCCGAGATGGCGAAACGACGGCGTGTCTCGGCGCCCAGGGAGTCCTGGACGACGACCAGGACGTCGACATCGCTCTTCGGAGGGTGGAAGGAGCCGGCCGCCAGAGATCCGTGGAGGTACGTGCCCACGTGATTCTCGCCGAGCTCGGCCCGAAGCCCGGTGCACGTGGCCTTCACCCACGTTCGAAGCGCCGGATCACAGTCCTCCCATCCAACTCCCACGGTGCACTCCCGGTCCCTCCGAGCGAAAGGAGATGGGGTGAATCCTCGTCAGGCTCCGCCCCCGCGCAGCTCCAGGTACCGGTCGACGTCCACCAGTGTCTGCTCGATCTGCTCCGCCCACCGGTCCAGGAGGGCGCCGTAGGACTCGTTCCATATCTCCAGGTGGACGAGCTGCCCGTCGAGCTCGAGTCGCGCTTGCCGATCCGACCGCAACAACCGATTCGCGCGCCGATCCCAGATGGAGGGCAAGGTGGTCCTGGTCACGGTCCAGAGGGCCTCGTCGTAGCCATCCCCGTTGTACACGACTCGATCCGCCCACCGCTCGAACAAGTCCGCGAGTCGGCCCACCAACTCGGTGTCCTCCACGAACTCGAGCTGCCCCTGGCTCACCATCGTCGTCCACGCGGCTCGCCTCGGGAACGCAGTGAAGTTCTCTGTGAGAATCCCCTCGAGCGCGACTCCGAACGAATCCGCCGGGAACGGGCCGTCCGACCTCAGCCAGGCGGAGAGCTGGGAGAAGATGACGGCGCGCTCCTCCTTCTGGCGGGCATACGTCCGAGCCTGCTGCTGATCCGCCAGCAGCTCCGCCCGGACGATTCGAAGTGACTCGATTGCCGAAACCCGCCGGTCCCGGTCGCTCGACAGCCCTTCGAGCACGATCGCCGTGTATACCGAGACCACGATCAGGACGCCCTCGCCGAGGAGCCGAAGGGCGAGCCGTCGCTTTGTCTTCAATCTGCCGTCCCCGTGTGCGGCTCGCTTTCTGACGGACTGGCATCCCGCCGTGGGGCCAAGATGCATCCCGAGCGTCGCGGGCGCGAGTCACCGCCAGCCGTCAGGAAACCGAATCGGCATCGGCGCCACCCCCACGACCTCGTCGCGGCGGTGCCACGGGCCTGGAGAGGCCGCAGGGTCGATCCGGTGACCCTCGACTTCGCGGCCGAGCGGCCTGGTCATTCTCCGGGTGGCGACGGGACGTCGTCGAGTACGATCGACGCGTCCCAGGGTTGCCGGGCTCCATCCGGTCGAGGGCGGGCACGGCCAGGAGGGTTGCGATTCCCGTCGTCCGCGTCTATTTGACCGCAGGATCGCGTTCCGCCTCCGCGTCAAACCCCCTCTCCGAGGAGCCAGCCATGGCCCACATCAGCGAGACCGCCGCAAAGTTCTTGGAGGCCTGCGAGACCGGGCAAGGCTGGGAGGCATGCGCGGCCTTCAGCCATCCCGACGCCACCTTCTCCGCCCAGGCCGGAGCCCTGGACGGAGTGGACACGCTGGAAGCCTACACGGAGTGGATGAAGGGCCTCTTCGGACCCGTGCCCGATGGCGAATACGAGCTGCGCGCCTTCGGCGTCGATACGGAGAGGAACAGCGTTTCAGCCTACGCCGTGTTCAGAGGGACGCACACGGGAGAGGGCGGCCCGGTACCTCCCACCGGCAAGTCGGTCGAGGCGGATTACGTCTACGTCATGGAGTTCGAAGACGGCAAGATCCGCCACATGACGAAGATCTGGAACGACGCGATCAGCCTTCTGCAGCTCGGGTGGGCGTAGCGGCGGGTCGCCGTCCCTTCGGAGACGCTCACCGTGAGCCTCGGGCCGCAGGCCCTGCTGGCGTTCTTCCCGATCGCGTTGGCGGGCGTGCTGCTCATCGGCTTCCGCATGGCCGCGAAATACGCGATGCCCGCCGTGTACGTGGTCGCCGTCCTGGTCGCGATCACGGCCTGGCAGATGGAGACGACCCGGGTCGTCGCCGCGTCGATCCAGGGGCTCTTCCTCACGTTCGACCTGCTCTTCATCATCTTCGGCGCGATCCTCCTGCTGCACGCGCTGGAGCGCTCGGGAGGGGTGGCAGCGATCCGGCGCAGCTTCCACGGTGTCAGTGACGACCGACGCGTCCAGGTCGTGATCGTGGCATGGCTGTTCGGCTCGTTCATCGAGGGAGCCGCGGGCTTCGGCACTCCCGCGGCGGTGTGCGCCCCGCTCCTGGTGGCCCTCGGATTCCCGGCGATGTCCGCGGTGATGGTCGGCATGATGATCCAGAGCACCGCGGTCACGTTCGGGGCGGTGGGTACGCCGGTGCTCGTGGGTGTGCAGGGGGGGCTCGGCGGTGAAGCGTTCTCCGCGGAGCTCGCGGCCGCGGGGATCACGATGGTGGACTACCTGCGCGCCGTGACGTCCAGGGCCGTGCTCCTGCACGCGACGGCCGGCGTCCTCATGCCCACGTGGATGGTCGTGATGATGACCCGCTTCTTCGGCCAGAACCGCTCGTGGACGGAGGGGCTCTCGATCGTCCCGTTCGCGCTCTTCGGAGGCCTCGCCTTCACGGTCCCGTACGTGCTGCTCGGTACCCTCCTGGGTCCCGAGTTCCCCTCGCTCCTCGGGGCCCCGGTCGGTCTGGCGATCGTCGTGACCATGGCGCGGCGTGGCTTCCTCGTTCCGACGGACACCTGGGACTTCCCCGCCCGTTCGACCTGGGCCGACGAGTGGGTGAGCGGCCTGGAAGAAGAGTTCGGCGACGTGGCGGAGGGGCGCGACATCTCCACGGCCATGGCGTGGGCTCCGTACGCGTTGCTCGGTGTCCTGCTCGTCCTGACCCGCCTGCCTCAGCTCCCGATCGGCACGTGGCTGCGGGCGCCCGACATCACGTGGAACGACATCCTGGGCTCGGGCATCACGGCCACCACGACGCCGCTCTACCTGCCGGGCTTCGTGCTGCTGGTGGTGGTGGCGGCCACCGCCGCGATGCACCGCATGGAGAGGTCGGCCGTGGTCCAGGCGGTGCGCTCGTCGAGCAAGGTCCTCCTGGGCGCCGGCTTCGTGCTGGTCTTCACCGTGCCCATGGTGCGTGTCTACATCAACTCGGAGGTGAACGCCGCCGGGATGCTGTCCATGCCGCTCGCCATGGCCGAGTGGGTCGCCGTCCACGTCGGCCAGGTCTGGCCGCTCTTCGCGGGCGTCACGGGCGCGCTGGGCGCCTTCATCGCTGGCTCGAACACGGTCAGCAACCTGATGTTCTCGGCCTTCCAGTACGGGGTGGCCGAGCGCCTCGCGATGTCCACGGTGACGATCGTCGCGCTCCAGGCCGTGGGCGCCGCGGCCGGCAACATGATCGCGATCCACAACGTGGTCGCCGCCTCCGCGACCGTGGGCCTCCTGGGGCGCGAGGGCTCCACGCTTCGCAAGACGATCCTGCCTACGATCTACTACCTGGCCGTGATCGGTGTCCTCGGCCTGCTGGCCGTCCACGTCCTCGGCGTCACCGACCCGCTCATGGGACGCGGCTGACCTTCGAACGTCGCGGCGAGCTCTCGAGGCTCCGACGTCACCCGCCTCGGCGAAGGACTGCACGCGGAGTGAGCCCACCCCGCCGGCAAGACCGAACCGGCCCGTCAGCCCGCCCGGAGCGCCTCCACCGGGTCCACCCGCGATGCCCGCCGTGCGGGCACGTACCCGGCGACGAACGCCATGCCCAATAGCACAGCCACCGTCACGGAGAACGTCGCCACGTCGGTGGCACCGACGCCGTAGAGGAGGGTGGCGATGAGCCGCCCCAGGAGGAACGCGGTCCCGGCGCCCAGCGCCACCCCCACCGAGGCCAGCACGAGCGTCCGCCCGACGATGCGACGGCGGACGCTGGCCGCCGACTCGCCCAGGGCCATGCGGATGCCGATCTCGGGGATCCGCTGACTCACGGTATACGAGAGGACGGCGTACAGCCCCAATGCGGCGAGGATCAACGCCGCCCCGGCGAAGCCGCCCAGCAACGCCAGGGTGAAGCGGCGGGGAGAGACGGCCCGGTTCACCACGTCCTCCATGGACCGGACGTCGTCGGTGGGAATGGCCGGATCCACCGCACGGATCGCTTCGCGCACACCCACCGACAGGGCCGACACCGGCAGGCGGGACCGGACCACCATCTCGGCCGTGCTCATGTCCCAGAGCTGGGTGTAGGGGATGTAGACCTCGGCTCCCCCGCCCTCCTCCAGGGAACGATGGCGCACGTCGCCCACTACCCCCACCACCTCCCACGGCTGGTCGTCGGTGATGAGGAGTCGCCGGCCCAGTGGGTCCTGTCCCGGGAAGGCCCGCTCGGCGGCCTCCTCGCTGATGAGCACCACCCGCAGGGACTCCTCGTCGTCGTCGGCGGTGAGGTACCGGCCGGAGACCAGCGGGATGTCCATGGTCTGCACGTATCGGTGATCCACCACCCGTGGGTACACACCGATCCACTCGCCCCGTTCGTAGGAGACCCCTTCGGCCCGCATTCCCCAGCTCCGGTTCCGACCCAGGGGCGTCGTATCGGTCATCCCCGCCGACTCGACGCCGGGGAGGGCCTCGACGCGGCGGATCAGGTCGTCGTAGAAGGCCGCTCGCTCCGTCAGGGACTCGAAGCTGCGGTTCGTGTCCACCCGCCAGGCCACGGCGCCGGCTGGCTGGAAGCCCAGGTCCACGTCCAGGACCGCCATGAAGCTCCGCAGGAGCAGGCCCCCACCCACCAGGAGCACCAGGGCGAGGGCCACCTCGCCCACGACCAGAGCCTCCCGGGCGACGGTGCCGCGCCGTCCCTGGCTGGAGCCGCGGCTGGCGTCGTTCAGCGTGGCGGCCTCTCCGGCGCGGGCCATCTGGAGGGCCGGCACCACGCCGATGGCCAGGCCGGCTGCCACCGCCATGACCAGCGTGAAGAGAAGCGCGGTGGGATCGACCGAGACGGCACTGAGCATGGGGATCTTCACCGACGAGGTGGCCGCCACCCCCCGGGTCACCCCGTAGGCCAGGAGCACGCCCACGAGCCCGCCCGCCAGCGCCAGGGCCAGGCTCTCCAGGACGAGTTGGCGGACCAGCCGTCCCCGGTCGGCGCCCAGGGCGCTGCGCACCGCCATCTCCCGCCCGCGCTTCCGTCCCCGGGCCAGCAGGAGGTTGGACAGGTTGAGGCAGGCGACGAGCATCACGGTGAACGCCGCCGCGGCCAGCATCCACAGGGACGTCCGGTAGCTCCCGGCGATCTGCTCCTGGAGGGGAACGACCACGCCCCCCAGCCCCCACCGCTCCGGGTCGGCCTCCTGGAGCTGGGCCACCATCCGGTCCACGTCCGCCTGGGCACTCTCCACGGTGGCGCCGGGGCGGAGCCGCCCGATCATGGCCAGGGTGTTGCCCCAGCGATCCGTCTGGTCCGCGATGGGGAACGGCCGCAGGAAGTCGACCCTGGACGTGGGCACGAAGGTGGACGCGAAGTCGAAGGAGGCGGGGAGCACCCCCACCACCTCGGTAGGCACGTCGTTGAGGGTCATGGTGCGCCCTACCACCGACGGGTCGCCGGCGTACCGGCGCATCCAGAAGCCGTGGGTCAGGATGGCCGCGGGGCGCCCGTCCCACACGCTCTCTTCCTCCACGAAGTTGCGCCCCAGGAGGGGCGTCACGCCCAGCACCTCCAGGAAGTCCCGGGCGACGCCCACGCCCACCAGCCGCTCCGGCTCCCCTTCGCCCGTGAGGTTGAAGCTCTCGTACTCGAAGAATGCGAAGTACCCGGTGAGGCCGTCGAAGCTGCGGTTCATCGCCCGGAAGTCCCGGAGATTCGAGGTCCGGGACGTCACCGACGACATCCCTCCCCTGGTGTTCAGCGGCACCCACACCAGACGATCCGGCTCGGGAAACGGAAGGGGCCGGAGGAGGAGGGGGTTCATCACGCTGAAGACCGACGTCGTCGCCGCCACGCCCAGGCCCACGATGAGGGCCGCGAACAGGACGAACGTGGGCTCGCGGCGGAGCGCGCGCAGGGCGTAGCGGAGATCCTGGACCAGGGCGGCCATGTACGTTCCCCTTCGGGCAGCGACGATACCGACGGTGGGCGGAGGACCGAGACGGACGACACCCGTCGCCCACCCGTCCGACTACAGCCTTGGACGCGGACGGGAGCCCAAAGGTTCGGACCGTCGGGTCGGACCCGCCCCCACCCGGTGGCCCGACGAGGCGTGGATCCCGTGGCTCAGTCGTCACCCTCCTCTGCGAAGAGTTGCACGAGGTTCAGGATCGTGCACGTCGACTGGGCCAGCACACGGGTCGAGATCCACTCCGACGGCCCGTGGAAGTTCACGCCCCCGGCGAAGATGTTGGGGGTGGGCATCCCCATCTCGGTGAGCCGGGAGCCGTCCGTCCCACCGCGGACGGCCTCGAGCCTCGGGGTGAGACCCGCCGCGCGGACCGCCTCCTGCAGCCGCGCGGCCACCTCGGGATAGCGGGAGAGCACGTCGAACATGTTGCGGTACTGCTTCGTGATCTCGACCTTCGCGTCGAGGCGCGGCTCCTCGGCCATCAGTCCGGCGCACATCCCCTCCAGTCTGCGGCCCCGTGCCTCGACGACGTCCGTGTCGAAGTCCCGCAGGATGAGCTGCAGCGTGCAGGAGGCCGCGTCACCCGACGCCGTCACTGGGTGGTAGAATCCCTCCCGCCCGTCGGTGCACTCCGGTGCCTCGCCCATGGGCAGCCGGTCGAGGAGCTTTCCCATCCACGTGAGGGCGTTCACCATCTTGCCGCGGGCCGTTCCGGGGTGGACCGAGACGCCGGTGAAGGTCACGACCGCCTTGTCGGCGGAGAACGTCTCGACGTTGATCTCCCCCGTGAAGCTGCCGTCGATGGTGAAGGCCACGGGACAGTCGAAGCGCTCGAGGGGGAAGCGGTCGGCCCCCCG
>JASFUL010000260.1:0-7686 GCA_050050315.1 Gemmatimonadota bacterium | reverse complement strand
CGCGCCGGTCTCCCGGTGGAGCACGAAGAGGTAGCCCATCTTGGTGGCCACCACGACGGCCGGCACGACGCGGCCGTCCCGTCTCACCTCGACGAGGGCCGGAGGCGTCGCCAGGTCGTAGTCCCACAGGTCGTGATGGACGGCCTGGAAGTGCCAGACCACCTCCCCGGTGCTCGCCCGCAGCGCCACGAGGGAGTTGGCGTAGGCGTTCTTCCCGGGACGGAGGCCGCCGTAATGGTCCGGGCTGGGGCTGCCCGTGGGAACGAAGACGAGGTCCCGCGCCTCGTCGGGCGTGAGGGTGGTCCACGCGTTCGCCGCTCCGGCGGGCACCCACGTTCCGTCGGGGGCGGTGCCCCCGACCCCGGGAAGCGGCTCCCAGCTCCACCGGAGGCGTCCCGTGCGGGCGTCGAACGCCCGTACGATCCCGCTGGGCGCGTCGGCGTTGCGCCCGTCGAAGATGGACGAGCCCAGGACGACGAGGTCGTGCACGACCGTGGGCGCGGCGGTGTGCTTGAACTGTTGGCGCCTTCCCTGGATCCGGGCCACGCCCTCCCCGAGGTCCACCACGCCGTCCTCTCCGAAGTCGACGCAGGCGGCGCCGGAGGCCGCGTCCAGGGCGAAGAGCCTGGCGTCGAACGAGGCCAGGAAGACCCGACGACGGCACGGCGCCCCGGGCTCGAGGGTCCGGTCCACCCAGGCCGCAACCCCCCGGGAGGTCGTCTGCTTGTGGTTCCGGTCGGAGAGGTCCAGGCCGGGATCGAAGGTCCAGCGCTCCCTCCCGGTCTCCGGGTCCAGCGCGATGACCCGGCTATGGGGGGTCGACAGGTAGAGCGTTCCGTCCACCATGACCGGGGTGGCCTGGAAGGCGGTCCCCGCCCTCCCGGCCTCGTGGGCCTGGACGTCTCCCGTGCGGTACGTCCACGCGACCTCGAGCCGGTGGACGTTGGCGGCCGTCACGTCCGACAGGGTGGAGTGGTGGGTGCCCCCGGCACCGTCGGTGCGGGACCACTCGCTCGCGGCGGTTCCGGGGGTCGGAGGGCGGGCCACCACGGTGGGCCCCGCAGCCGTCGCGAGACCGAGCAGGAACCCGGTCGTGCAGGCGAGCACGCCGAGGGATGCGCCCCCGCGCAGGCTGGATCCGAGGTGGTCCAGGAAGCGGGAGAATGCTCGCTGGGTGCGCATGATGCGGCTCCGTCGAGGAGGGGCGACCTGGTGTTGCCTCGACGATAGCCGACGCGCCTTGGGCCTCCTGTACGCCCCCTGTCGCATGCGGCAAGCCGATTCGTGTCAGGGGGAAGCCGTCAGAGACGTAGGACTGCGGATGCGGAGGGGGGGAGGGAGGGTACGGAAAGGTCGGCAGCGATCTCCGTAGATCATTGCCGTGCAGGATGTTGAACGCTCCTACGTGGACCCGTCCCGGTCGCCGGGGCGTCGCGAAACCGGGGCCTTGCCCGCCGTCACCCCGCGCCTCTCGGCCTCGAGGGGTCGGGAGCCCTTCCCGGAGGGCCCGAGCTCGGGGGGTTGCCGTGGTGGGGAGGCGTCGTGCAGGTGCTCCCCCCCCTTCGAGGAGGGGCAGTGAGCGTCAGTCCTCCCGGAGGACCTCCATCGGTTCCACCGCTGCTGCGCTGCGGGCCGGTACCAGGACGGCTCCCGCGGCGGTGAGGACCAGGAAGACGGTGACCGACCCCAGGACTCCGGGATCGGCGGGCGTCACCCCGAAGAGCAGGCTCTGGAGGATCCTCCCAGCCGCGAGCGTGAGCGCGCCCCCGACCACGAGTCCCACGGCCGTCAGGGCGAGGCCCCGTTGAAGGGCCTCCCGCAGCACCCGCCGCCGGGGGGCGCCGAGGGCGAGCCGGATCCCCACGGCCCGGCGCTGGCTTGCCACGTGGTGGCTGAAGTGGGCGTACAGGCCCACCACTGCGATGACGAACGCGAGGGATCCCAGGAGTGCCGCCAGGCCCGAGGCGGCCCGCCGCAGCACCTGGGCGCGGTCCAGGAGGTCGCCCAGCGTCCCCAGGGAGTTGACCGGGATGTCGGGGTCCTGCTCCCGGACCGCGGAGCGCACCTCGGGGAGGAGAGCGCCGGGCCCGGAGGAGCCCCGGATCACGACCGCGAGGGTGTGGACCCGGTCCGCGCCCAGGGGAAGGAAGACGTGGGGCTGGACCGAACCCGTCCCGTAGACGCCGGCTTCGGTCACGCCCACGATCCGCGCGGTGCGTCCATCGATCACGACCGGATGCCCCAGCGGTGCACCGCCGGGCCAGAGCCGCTCCGCCAGGTCGGCGGTGACGACGACCTCGTCGGGTGAGGCCCGCCGGAGCCCCCGCCCCGCCACGAGCTCGGTCCCGACGGCCTGGAAGTAGCCCTCGGAGACCGACACCCTGCGGGCCGCGACCCCGGCCTCGTCGACCCCCCTGCCGACCCGAGTACCGACCCCGGAGATGACGGGGGTGGGGGCGGCCGCAGCGGCCGCGTCCACCCCCGGAAGGGTGCCCAGGTCGGAAAGCGTGTTCCGCAGGAACGCCTCGACGTCGTCCCGGCCGAAGAGCGGGTCCGGGAAGGCCACCGTGAAGACCGAGCCATGGCCCGGGGACAGCCCCTGGTCGAGGGAGCGCAGGATCGTGGTGGACCGCACCAGCAGGCCGGCGCTGGCCAGCAGGAGGGCCGAGGTCGCCACCTGGAGGACCACGAGTCCTCGCTGGAGCCGTCCCGGCCCCTGGCCGCGGCTGGAGCCCGGCTCGCCGCGCAGCACGTCGGCCGTCGCCGGCGTGCGGAGGGCGGGGACGGCCGCGGAGAGGAGGGTCGCCAACACGGACAGGGCGAGGGCGATCCACAGGTGGCCGATCTCCACCCGGAACTCGACGACGTTCGCCGTCGAGGGGGGCAGCCAGAGGGGGATGAGGCGGGTGAGCCCCGCGACGACCGCCGCGGCCCCCACCCCGGCGAAGAGCCCCAGGCACAGCAACTCCGTGACCACGAGCCTCACGACCCGTCCGCGGGAGGCGCCGAGGGAGCGCCGGAGGGCGAGCTCCCGCCGGCGGGCGAGGACCTGGGCCGTGCCCAGGTTGGCCACGTTCGCGGACGCCGCGACGAGAACCAGCAGGCTCAGGGCCCCCAGGATCCCGAACACGGCCTGGATCGAGCGGCGCTCGTCCGTGGACGTGAGCTCGTCGATGGAGATGATCCCCGCCTGGCTCGCGCGCCCGGCCGCGCCGGCGTCCTGGTCCAGGATGGCGCCGATGCGGGAGGCGAAGCCCGCGAGGGCCGGGTCCCGCTCCCTGACGGGACCCACGACCAGGGTCACGGGTGGCGTCGAGGCGGCGGGCGTCGAGGCGCCGTCCTCGGCTCCCGCGTCCGCTCGTACGTCGAGCGGGGTCCAGGCCGAGACGAACCCGAGGTCCCGGAAGGCCTCCGCAGCGACCCCCACGACCGTGTAGGGCCGACGATCCAGGTGCACCACCGCGCCCAGGGTGCCGGGATCGCCCCCCAGGCGGTCCCGCCAGAGGTCGTACGAGACCACCACGACGGGGGTGCCGACGTCCTCGGCCCCGATCCCTCTGCCCAGCGCCACGGGGGCGCCCGTGACCGCGAAGTGCTCGGGTGTTACGGCGGCCACGGCCCGCAACTGCACCGCGCCCCCCACCCGGACCAGTCTCCGCCGGATCGAGACGAGCGACGCCCTGCCCGCGGGCGCGGCCTCGAGGAGCCGGGCCGCGGCCCGGGCGGGGAGCTCGGTCCTCCACCGGCCCGTGGAGTCCCGGACCGCGGCCACCCGGATGCGGTCCGGATGGGGCAGCCCCGCTCCGGTGAGGTCCTGGATCGCCCGGTGGATCGCGTACACCCCCGTGCCGCCCCCGACGCCGATGCCGAGCATGAGCACGGCCGCGATGGCGGCCCCGGGCGCCTTGCGAGTCCGACGGAGGGCGTGGCCGACGTCCTGGATCGCGTCCCCGATCCACCGCGCCCGGGCCCGACGCGAGCCCGGACTCCCGTCCCGCACGCGCAGCGCCCAGAGGGTGGCCGGCCGCGCGGCCGAGAGCACCTGCCTCAGGTACCAGCGGCGAGCCCGCGCCAGCCCGTCCTCGTCGGCGAGGGCCGCGAATCGCTCACGGAGGTCCTCCCGCAACGAGGCGTGAAGGTCCGGGGGCGCCAGGAGCGCCAGCAGGCGCTCGCCCCAGACCGGGGGGAGGGGCGGGGGAGAGGCCGGAGGATCCGTCACGGACCGCCACCGGCCGGTCGGAGGTCGACGTCGGCCCAGAGCCGCTCGAGGAAGGCCCGGGTTCTGGCCAGCGCCTCGCGTCCTTCGTCTTCGAGGACGAAGAGCTTCCTCCCCCGCCCGCCCCGGACCGTGGGGCCCGCCTCCTGGCGCGCCGACACGAGCCCCTTTTCCTGCAGTCGTCCCAGGGTCACGTAGATGGCGGGCACGGCCACGTCCCGACCCGTCGAGCGGTGGATCTCCTCGTGCAGCGAGGCCCCGTACGCCTCGCCTTCACGGCGGTGAAGCGCCAGGAGCACCACTTGTTCGAACTCGCTCAGCGTATCGCCCACCCGGCCCCCGGTTAAACGTCGTATAATCTTCATTATACATCGTTTAAACGAGGCGTCAACGATGGGAGGTCCGGGATGGGCGTCGGTTCAACCAGGAGGCGAGCCCACGCGGCGCCAGGTCGAGCGCATCGACTCCTGCCACGCCCCGTCCCGGAGAAGCCACGACACGCTCCGGAACGTGTCCGGGCCGTCCCGGATGTTGCGGTCCATGAACGTGATGTCCGCGCCGCCCGGGCCCGTTCCGTCCATACGGACGATCGTGGTGCCGTCGGGTAGAGGGTCCATGCGGCCCTCCAGGAGGGCCCCGTCCGAGCCCACCTGGTGCATCCGGATCACGCCCGCGTCTGCGTCGTAGGAGCTGACGATGCGCCACGCCGTGAAGCTCCGACCGTCGGCCAGCTCGACCGCGATGTCGACGCGGAGCGCGTCGCCGGCCACACGGCTCCGGTAGAGGAAGCGCTCCGGCGTGTCGGGGCCCGACCCCGCGCCGGGATTCGGCGTCCCCCACTCGCCCGCGCCCCGGGTCATGTACGACCGCTCCTCGGCCGCCGCCTCCCGCACGGCCGCTCGGCTCAGCCGCCTGTAGACGAGCGTCCCGGAGCGGGGCACGAGCCCGTCTGGCGCGCCCGGCCCTCCCGGGAGGCTGCCGTGCTCCATCACCGTGTCCGAGCGCACGGTGACGAGGGCGCGGTAGCTTCGTCCGTCAACGACCCGTCCGAGGTGCCACAGCCCGCCCGGACCGGGCTCGACCTCCCCCTCGTGCCGCTCGCCGTCCGGCCCGGCGATCCAGAACTCCAGGTCGCCGTCGACCGGGTCGAGCTGGTAGGCGCCCCGGTCGTGGCGCACGGGCTCTCCGTCCGCGAACAGGATCCTCTCGCGGGTCATCACCCGCCCCGGCACGACCCACGCGTACGTGAGGACGGACGTGAAATCGTCTCCGCGGGCGAGCCACGCCGGGCCGGCGAGGCGGTCGAGGGACTCGACGATCCCGGCATCCTGGGCCGACGCGTCGGTGGCTGTCCCCGGGGAGGACGTGAGCCCCCCCAGAGCCACGGTGGCGAGGGCTGAGAGCCGGAAGGACCGCACGCTCTTCACGTCGGGTCGATCCTCCGCACGACGACCCGGCCGCCGTACCCCGCGTGGGGTGACTCCCGGGCGATCCGGGCCGCCTCGTCGTAGCTGGCGGCCCGGACGACGAAGAAGCCCGTCAGGGCGCCCAGGCGGCCGGTCACCAGCGAGGACGTGGCCGGCACGAGCATCGCTCCGCCGGGCCCTCCGGAGCCGGGGGTGGGGACCACGCGGGCGTCGTCCGAGAGCTTCTCGGCGAGCTCGAGGATTCCCTCCTCCTCGAGGGCCCGGGCCCAGTCCGTGTACTCTCCCACCAGCTGGGCGGGGGTCCGTCCAGGGGCCGAGTAGGCCCCGTCCTCGTAGAGGAGGAGGACGAAGCGGGGCGCCGTCTCGCCCGCGGCCGCGACCGACTCCGCGGGCCCGGCCTCCGTGGGTTCGCCCGGGGGGCCCGGGGACGGGGCCGAGACGCGCCCGGCGACACCGCCGACGAGGAGAGCCAGGACCAGCCCCGCCGCCACCCGGAGGATCCGGGCGCGGCCCACGCCGCCGGGCTCCGCGCGCCGTGCCGCGGGTCCGATCTCGCCCTCGTCGGAGAGCGCTCCGACGACCTTGTCCCGCAGCCCCGGAGGGGGCTCGGCCTGCTCAGGCACCCGTTCCAGCCACGCCCGTTCCTCCGGACGGAGCCCGTCTTCGTCTCGATCCATGGAGTCCTCCCTCCTTACGCCAGGGCACGTCGGAGCGCGGTCCGGGCACGGCTGAGCTGGCTCTTCGAGGTGCCCGTGGAGATGTCGAGGAGCGCCGCGATCTCGTCGTGGGAGTAGCCGTACACGCCGAACAGCACGAGCACGGTCCGATATCCCGTCGGAAGCGAGTCCAGCGCCCGCGCGACGTCGAGGGCCACCCCCGGGCGCTCCGGGGCGCCAGGGACGGACGCCTCGACGGACGCGTCCCACTCGATCTCGGGCGCCCGGTCCCTCCGCCTCCGCCGCTCACGCCAGCAGTTCACGACGATCGATCCGAGCCACGTTCCCAGCGACGAACGCCACCGGAACGTTCCGAGCTTCGGAATGGCCCGCACCCACGCCTCCTGCACCGCTTCCGCGGCCTCGTCCTCGTCTCCTCCGGCCAGGCGCAGGGCCAGTCCGTAGAGCCGCGGCGTGTGGCGGTCGTAGAGGACGTCGAACGCCGCCTCGTCCCGGTCCCTCAGGAACGCTGCGACGGCGCGCCGATCGGCCGAGGGCGGCTCCGTCAAGCTCCGCCCTCCCCGGGGGGCTCTGCGCCGGACGTGGTGTCCACCGGGACGAACTCGGGCATGGGGACGATCAGCGTGGCCGTCGGCTCGCCCCCGTCGCTCAGGAAAGGTCCGTGGGCGGACGATGCCCCCGCCAGCCCCAGGTCCTCCTCGGTCAGGCCCGGATAGTAGATCATGAGATGTGGCCTCCACGCTCCGACGAACGTGCCGTCGTCGTCGTACAACACCTGTCCGGCGGACATCATCCACGTGAGCACCGGCCGGGACGGGAGACGGTACCGGCCGGTCCGGATCCCGTCCTCCCGGTCCCGATCGACCTCCGCCCGTGTCGCTCCCGCCTCACGGAGCTCCGCGAACCGCAGGCGGAGGCGCAGGATCGTCTCGGCGCCTTCCCGGTCGTAGCAGTGGGGCTCCAGGCTCTCGGGCCAGGTCCGGTCCACCAGGCAGGTCACCCCGTTCGTTCCCCGTTCGGCCACGACGTACCCCAACCCCCGCACCAGCGCCAGCACGCTCGCCTCCGCCGACACGCCGGCCGGCGCCGCGCTCCGCGCCAGGGCCACCTCTTCCGCCCGGTCGAGGATCGGAGGCAACTCCATGCTCCCGGCTCCGGCCGACTGGGCGAACGCCGCCGGGACGATCCCCGGGAGCGCGGCCAGGGCGAGGAAGACGAAGAGAAGTCGGCTCGGTGCGGGGGATCGAGGCTTCACGGCAGTCCCGGGTGGAGGTCATCGCCGTCCCTTGGTGCGCGCCGGGGCGGGAAGGTTGCATGGCGCTCCGCAGGTGCCAGCCGGCCTGAAGGCGAGCGGGCGGAAGGGCTC
>JASFUL010000259.1:0-7690 GCA_050050315.1 Gemmatimonadota bacterium | reverse complement strand
TCCCACCGACGAACCCGCGGCCCCGCCGGTGCTCGAGTCCGAAGCGCGGCTGAACCCGAGACTCCGGTCCGCGCTGGAGGAGGTCGGTCAGCTCAAGGCGAAGGTGGCCAAGGAGAAGAAGAAGCGGAAGAAGGCCGAGAAGAAGAGCAAGGGCGGCCTGGGCACGAACCGCGGCATCGAGACCATGTTCCGGACCTCGTACCGCACCCACAACGACCTGAGCTCCCTGGCCGACACCAAGGCCAACATCATGATCTCCATCAACGGGATCATCATCTCCATCCTGTTGGCCTCCATCTCGCCCAGGATCAGCGGCGATCCCTGGCTCCTGGTGCCGACGTCGGTGCTCCTGGTCGGCTGCGTGCTCGCGGTCGTCTACGCCGTGATCGCGGCCCGCCCCAGGGTGACGTCGGAAGAGGTCTCGCTCGAGGACGTCCGGGAGAACCGGAAGAACATCCTGTTCTTCGGCAACTTCGTGAACATGACCGAGGCCGACTTCGTGGAGGGGATGCAGGACCTCATGATGGACACCGATCGCCTCTACACGAACATGATCCGCGACCTCTACTCGCTGGGGGGCGTGCTGGCCAAGAAGTTCCGCCTCCTGCGCTACAGCTACACCGTCTTCATGGTGGCCCTGATCGCCGGGGTCGCGCTGTTCATCGCGGTCTACGTCGGAGTCGCGTTCTTCGGCCTCGGGACGCCGGAATCGCTGTCGACCTTCGGGTGAGTCGTCGCGGGCCTCCCGGAGTCGCGCGGGCCCGGCGGATCGGCGGCCTGGAGACGAGCCCATGGCACGGAAAGAGCGATTCACCGCACGTTTCCAACGGCAGTTGCGGTGGCGCAACAACAGGGGTCGCTCCCGACGCGCTCGAGGGGGGGTCGAACCCCGCGTAGGTCACGATACCTATGTCTATGTCGTGCATACTCCTGGAACGTGTCGAACCGTCGCCCGGGGGGCAGGTCCGGAATCCCGTTCCTGCGGTATGGCGCTTGCGCCACAGAAGGGCGAGCCCGGGCCCGTCGCCGCTCCACGGCGTGGCCCGCCCCCTCCCTTCCCCCCCGGGAGCGTCCTATGAAACGACCGATCCTGGTCGGCTCGGTCCTCGCGCTGCTGGCCTTCGCCCCGCCCGCGCAAGCCCAGATGGAGATCCAGAACTGGGGCGGCCCCAACTTCGACTTCCAGAAGACGGGGTTCACGGAGTGCGACGCGCCGTGCCACATCTGGATGCAGACGGACTACTGGGCCCAGACCTTCTTCGCGAGCTCGCTCGCGACCGTGGACCGGCTCGATCTGAGCCTGAACATCGACAACGTCCTCAACTCCGGCGCCTCGATCTTCTTCGCGGCCCTGGTGAACGGGACGTCGGTGGGGTCGTTCTCGTTCGCCGACGGGGACCCGGACGGGGTCTACAACCTCGGATGGGTCTTCGCGCCGCTGTCCGCGGCCAACTACAGGGTCGAGCTGAGGATCACCTCGCCCTCCGTGCCCTCCGGGTACGGTTCGGTGGGGCTCGCGCTCGACGGGTCGTCGTGGGTGAAGATCACGGACACGAGCGCGGTTCCCGAGCCCTCGACGCTGATCCTGCTGGGCACCGGCCTCATGGGCCTCGCGGGCGCCGGGCTCCGCTGGAAGCGGCGCGACGCCGCCGGCTGACCCCATCGTCCGCCGCGCGCCGGGGTGGTCCGCCCGGGCGCTTCGTCGGATCATCGAGCGAGCGGGGCTCCAGGGGCCGCGACGGCCCCGGAGCCTCCGCTCGTCCTGCGTGCTCCAGGGCGGGCTGATCCGCCGAGGCTTCGGGGGACGGTCACTCTCCCCGGAAGCCTCCGAAGACCAGCCGGTACTGGTCGGAGTCTTCGTCGTATTGGGCCCGGAACTGCGTCGGGTATCGGACTCCCGCGGGTAGGCCCCTCACCCTCGGCATCGGAACTGTGAAGTCCGACCGCCCCAGCAGGACGTCCCGCGACACCATCGGCTCGAAGAACACGGGACGGCCGCCGTAGTACCCCACGATCATGCTAGCCTCGAAGAGGTCGCTGGCCGTCACGTCCGCCTCGGGCATGGCGTGCATCCCCATGTGGGGAACGCAGAGACCGACGAGCACGCCCAGTCCAGGTGCCTCGATATCCGGGAGGGCGTATCCTGCCGGGAGTTCCGACGGCTTGGAGGCGTCGGTGCAATCGATCCCTTCCGCATCTTCTTCGGTGATGCTGTAGAAGTGGAAGTCGAAGTGCCGCGTCAGGAAGGTCGCGGGCGGGTGTCCATGGGCCTCCCAGTTGACCGCCATGTGATCGAGACCGAGGGCGGCCCGCGCTCGGTCGGGCAGAGCCACCACCGCCAACGCCGTGGGTGGCCACACCATCTCGACATCGGTCGGGACGGATTCGATCAGGGCCATGGGGATGTCGGCACCCAGCTCCACGACGCGCTCCCCGTCCATCACGACCCAGGTGCACACCTCGGATCCCAGGACCGGCGTGCACGTGTCGCCGGAGGTGCGAGGACGGGGACCGATGGTCGTGGCGGCGGTCAGGGCGATCACGAGGCCGATCGGGAGCGGGAGCCTCTTCACGTTCATGGTCTGCTCGCAACTCGGGTGAAGTTTCGATATACACAGTGTTTACCGAAGTGCGGGCAGGATACCATCGGCGCTGGATCCTGTCAAGTTCGGTATACATTGTGTATGATGAATCCATGTCCGAGCCGACCCGAACGTACCGGAAGCGGAAGCGTGCCCTGGCGGAAGAGCGGACCCGCCAGCGGATCACCGAGGCCGCCGTGGAGCTGCACCGGACCGTCGGCCCGGCGAACACCACGATCACGGATATCGCGGAGCTGGCCGGCGTGAGTCGGGCGACCGTCTACAACCACTTCCCCTCGGACGTGGAGCTCTTCACCGCGTGCTCGAGCCACTGGGCCGCCCGGAATCCCTTTCCCGATCCGGCTTCCTGGAGCGCTCCCGACCCCGAGGAGCGACTGCGCGGCGCCCTGGAGGAGCTCTACGAGTGGTACGGACGCGGGCGGCACATGCTCGGGAACGTCCTCGGTGACATGCCGAACGTGCCCGCGCTCGCCGACGTCATGGAAGGTCTCTGGGCCCCCTGGGTCGAAGCCGTCGTCCAGGCCCTCGCCGAGGGCTGGTGCAGTCCGGATGACGACACCTTCCACGCCGTGCTCCGCGTGGCGGTGGACTTCAATACGTGGTGTATACTGGCCGACTCCGAGCTGGACGAGTCCGCCGCGGCCAGTCTGATGGCACGGCTGGTGTCGTGCCTGGGAGAGACCTGAAGGCGGCGACGGCCTTGCGGGGTGAGCGGATCAGCCTTCGACGCTGTAGATCTCCCGCCGGCCCCGTCTGACGAGGTCGTGGTAGCCCTCCATGATGGCCTTCGCGTCCTCGTCGCTCAGAACCTCGTTCTCCGTCTCGCGGAAGGGCATCCCGTGGTTGCGGGGCCGTCGTGCGTCCACGAGGTTGCGCTTCCGTCCCACGACCTCGGGACATCCACTTCCCCGGCAACACGCGAGGAGGAGTCATGCACCGACCGGTGCTCGCCCACGGGGCGATGATTGCGGTCTTCCTGCTCATCGGAAGCGGTACGACGGCGGCCCAGGAGCAGCCGGCCGACTCCGAGCGAGCGTGCGAAGTCCTGGGTTCCGGAGTCCTGACGGACGTGTTCCAGGTGTCCGAGGACGGCTGGAGCTTCCGACCCGCGTCGAGGTTCGTGCCCCAGGCACTCTGCACGGCGAACGCCCGGAGTGCCGACGGCTCGTCCAGCTTCGAGGTGGCCTTGACGATCCTGAAGGACCGGTTCGACTCTCCGGAAGCGGCCGTCGCCAGCCTCGAATCGGCGGTCGAGACCCTCTCCGCCGGCAGGACGGTCGAGGTTGGCGGGCGGACGCGGACGATACAGGTCGACTTCGAGCCATTCATCGACCGGGTGGGAGACCAGGCGGCGTGGGCGCCCCGTCTCAACGAGCTCTCCGTCGCCCATCGAGGCACGCGCTTCGCCGTCACGGTCACGGGGATGGGTGGCCCCGAAGGGAATCGAGCGAAGGCCATCGAGACGGCGACCCGAATCGGAGAAGTCCTTTCCGGGGATGGCGGCCTGTGAACGGTCGGAGGAGGCAGGCGGTCGCGGAGCGTCGAGATCGCCGCTCAGGCCGATCCCGACCCCTCGCGTAGCGCCTCCACCGCGGCCGCCCACTCCTTCTGTTCCGGCGTTTCCTCTTCCACCTCGATCGTCCGCTCGTCGAGGACCTCGACCCGGCCGTCCGCGGCTTCGTGGACGAGCTCGATCGTGTGGGTCCCGGCCGCGTCGGGTTGCCAGGGGACGAGGGGGCGGCCCGGGCCGAAGGGCTCGCCGTCCACCTTCCAGGAGGTCCGCTTCGGCTCCCACTCGACCTTCCGCCCGTTCCGGTCGGAGAGCGCGCCGATGAGACTCCCACGGCGCCCCCAGGGCCACCGGGCGTCCGGCCTCGGCTCGAGGATGGTGCCGCACACGGTCGCCTCGGGGAGATCGACCTCCACGGCGATGACGCGCGTCGTCCGGCCGCGGCGGGTGGCCTCGACCACGAGGCTCGCGCGGCCGAGGCCTTCCAGCGATCCGAGGTCGACCTCGTGCGCGTCGCCCTCTCGCCGGACCACGGGCGCGATCCGCCGGCCGTCCGTGAGCTCCGCCACCACCCGCACGTCGGCGTCGGGAGCGTCCACGAACAGCGGGACCGACCCCTCGCGCTCCGACCCCGCCTTCACCCCCACCTCGGGGCGTTTCGGCGCGACCTCGGCCGCGTAGACGAGCCGCTCCCCGACCCGGAGCTCGAGCCCCCGTGCGTCTGCGTGGTGCGCCAGGGCGGCCCGGAGGAGCCCTCGGCCGGGCATGCGCCCGGCCGAAGGGCCACAACCTGCGGGAAAGCGGATCGGGGGCGAGACCCGAGCGAGCTCCTCGCCTCGTCCGTCGACCAGGGCCACGGTGACGGGGCCGCCTCCTTGGCCGAAGCGGCTCGCCGGCTCCGCCCGGCTGTCCTCGAAGAGCCTCCGGAGCTCGAACTTCCCGGACTCGTGCAGGAGACCCTCGAGCACGACGAACGTCGGAATCTCTGCCATGGGCGTTCTCTCCCGGATCAGTAGCGGGTGTCCATGAGCGTCCGGCCCAGCACCCATAGGGTCGTGCTGAGCCAGCGGGGACTCGGGCGGTAGGACTGGAGGTCGTTGGCTCCGACCACGGTCCGGTTGTTCGCGATGTCGAAGGGGACGTGCGCCAGGGCGCCGTCCGCCAGGTGGTCCAGGCGATGGCACGCGACGGGCTGGCCGATGTTCTCGCAGTCCTCGCCGGCGCTGGTCTTGGTGTGCCCCAGTCCGACCGTGTGCATCAGCTCGTGGGCGACGGTCTCGAGCAACGGCTCGGAGATGCAGGTCGAGGTGGACGGCCACGCCATCATCCCGCTGACGTTGCAGTCCGTCCGCGTGAAGATCCCCAGCCAGCTCGACGAGTGCGGGGCCGGTGGATACCCCTCGTTGTCGTTGTGCTCGTACGCGATCGACAGGGCGAGCTGGTAGAACCCGCCGTCCGTGCAGTAGTTGTCCTCCGTGGTGCCCTCCCGGATCTGGTGGACGCCCGGGTGGAGCCGGATGTCCGTCCGGGGGCTCGGGATGCGGCTGAAGGCCCGCGTCACCAGGTCCAGCGCGTCCGCCGTGGAAAGCACCGCCGGCGGCGACCCCGACTCGGCGATGCGCCGGATCGTGACCGGCAGCGCCGGACGCTCCACCCACGTCAGCGTCTCACGCCACGTCTCGCGCGCGTCGGAGCACGAACCCGTGGTGAAGACGTCGATCACCGCCTCGCCGCTGCCCACGGCGTCCGCGGCCGGAATGAGAAAATTGAGCGAGTCGTCGGTGTTCTTCCGGTCCGGCGCGCGGGGGGCGTCGATGAACGGGCCCGGGGCGTTGACCGGCATGTACGTGTTGCCGTCCCAGGTGAGGACTCCGGTCACCCGGGCCGCGGCGCCGGTCGCCGGGAAGGTGGTCCGGACGAAGACCCGAAGCACGGTATCCATGTGGGCGATCAGCCCGATGCTGTTGTTCGGCTCCGGCGGAGGATCGGACAGGGAGAAGACCTGGATGCCCTGCGTACGTTCGACTCCCACGATCACGAAGCGGGTGCGGCCGCGGGGCTTCACCTCCAGCGGGACGGTCCGACTGGCGTCCCCACAGGAGCCATCCGGGTTCCGGACGTCGATCCGGTAGGTGTAGGTGCCGGCGGCCCCGGTGGTGTCGAGGTCGAGGGATCCGGTGGCGGGCGCCGCCCCTTCGAGCTCCCGCTCGGCGGTGCCGAACCACTCCGTGATGGTCACCTCCGCGTCGTCCGGGAGGACGGACCATACGAGCGCGGCCCCATCGCCCCGGGCCACGCACTCCAGGCCGTAGCGTACGCCGAAGCGGAGGATGGAGGGGCGGCCGACGCGGATCTCCCCCGGGCTGCCGGGCCGCGCCATCGTCGTGGTGATCGAACAGAGGCGCACGGTCATCGGGATGTAGAGCGAGACCGGTCCGGTGCGCGCTCCTTCGGGCAGATCCACGGTGACCTGGCTCGATGAGACGCGGCTCGGCGGGACGGCCAGCGTGCGGCCCGCGTCGTCCACGAAGTGCACCGCGGTCGTGCCGTCGAAGTTCGACCCGCGGATCGTGATCTCCGTGCCGGGGCATGCGTTCATCGGCTCGACGCTGTCGATGCGGTAGTGTCCGGACGAACCCGTGACGAACGACCGGAAGCCGATGCCGCGGCGGTGGAGCTCCGGGACGATGCGCGTCGTGAGGCACCGCTCGGAGAAGTCCGTTACGATCGCGCCCCGCGGGGGCTCGGCGGGTATCCCCGGTGGCTCCGGGCGGGGTGGGAGACCTCCGCCCGGCAGCGGCCACCCGAAGCCCGGCAGGGGGATCGGCCAGCGCCCCGCCCCGCCGGGGGGCAGGGGGGGGAATCCCCGGCCTTCGGGTCCCCCCGGGGTCGGGGGCAGCGACATCGGGAGCAGCACCCTCCGGGCGGTCTCGAAGGCGCTCGCCAGCGCCGACTCTGTCCCGCCCGCCAGGGAGAGGTCCAGGAGGGTCTGCATCTCGTCGATCCCGAGGAGACCGATCTGGAGACCCCCAAGCAGGACGGCCAGCTCCTCGCGGTCCCGGGAGGCGTACACCCCCGCGGCTCCGAGCGTCTCCAGCCGGAGCGGGTCGATCAGCCGGTCGAGACGGGCCGCGGGCCGCGGGCTGTCGTCGTCGTCTTCCACCTCTGGGTCGGGCCTGCCCCCCTTCCCTTCCTGGCGCGGGCCTCCCGCCTCGCCGTCCCCCAGAAGGATCGCCCGCGCGACCGGCGTCGGGACGGCCGCGCCCCCGAGGCTCCGGAGCGTCTGGCGAAGCCGCTCGGCGGCCTCGGGGGATCCGCCGAGGACTTCGTGGGCCTGGTCCAGCAGGTCGGGTATGCACGCGAGCCGCGGGCGGAGGGACTCCACCGGCACCTCGCTGCAGCGGGGCACGTCGGCCACCGCCCGTCCGACCACGTCGTCGAACAGCGCGAGCGTCTCGGGAGGGATCAGGGGGCCGGCCAGGGCCGGACGGGGGGCGTACTTCGGCGACGGGTCTGGTTTCATGCGGATGGCCTGGGAAGTCGGACGGGGGGGATTCCCAATGTGGGAGGGTGGGGG
>JASFUL010000258.1:0-7691 GCA_050050315.1 Gemmatimonadota bacterium | reverse complement strand
GTCGGACCCGGCGATGGACTTCACGGCGTGCCGCATGAGGCGGTCCGAGAGGTGGCCCTGGTCCCGCATCTCCTGCAGCTCGTGGATGAGCTCGGTGGAGTCGAACATGTACGGATCTTCCCTTGGCATCGAAGGGCGTCGTGACTCCGGGCCACGGGCCCGGAAGACGACCTTCACCCTGCTCCGGTGGACGCGGGAGGTCGTCCCCTCCAACCCCCGGAGCCGTCGCTTGACAGACCTGAAAGGCTAAAGAAAGGCGGGACCATCGTCAACGCCACCGCAGTCGGCCCGGGCCCGTCAGCGCTGCGTGAAGTCGACGTCGGCCTCGAGCCGGCGGACGAACGCCGCCATGAGCCGGGCGGTGCTGCGGAGGTCCGCCAGGCTCACGAGCTCGTTGGGCGAGTGCATGTACCGGTTCGGGACCGAGATCAGGCCGGTGGGAATGCCCGACCGGACCAGGTGGATCCCGTCGGCGTCGGTGCGGGTCGCCCGGGGGGCGGCCTGGAGGGTGTAGTCGATGCCCTCCGCCTCCGCCGCGGCGACGAGCAGGTCGAAGACGACCGGGTGCGCCGCCGAACCCCGGGACAGCACGGGTCCTCCCCCGATGGCGTGGTCCCCCAGCTCCTTCTTGGGCACATCGGGCACGTCGGTGGAGAAGGTGACGTCCACCACCAGCGCCACGTCGGGCTCCAGGGCGAAGGCGCTGGAACGCGCTCCGCCGCCCTGGTACCCGATCTCCTCCTGCGCGGTGGCCACGGCGAAGGTCGCCGCCGGGTGGTCCCGGTCCGCGGCGAGCAGCCGCAGCGCCTCGAGCACCACGTACGCTCCGATGCGGTTGTCGATGGCCCGACTGGCGATCTTCCCTCCCGCCAGATGGACGACGGCGCCGTCGAGCACCATGGGGTCTCCGACACGCAGCCCGAGCTCCCGGGCCTCGTCCTTCGAGGACGCTCCCACGTCCACCCACAGCTCCTTCGTCTTGGTGGCCTTGCTGCGGTCGTCGGCCTCGATCAGGTGGATGGCCTTCTTGCCGATCACGCCTGGAACGTCTCCCTCCCGACCCAGGATCTGGACCCGCTGTCCGACGAGGACCTGGGAGTCCCACCCTCCGATCTCGTCCACGTACAGGAACCCGTCGTCGTCGATGTGGGTCACCTGCAGCCCGATCTCGTCGATGTGGCCGGCGAGCATGACCCGGGGGCCGCCGCCGGGGTTCACGACCGCCACCGAGTTCCCGCTCACGTCCACCCACACGCGGTCGGCGAAGGTGTCGGCCTCCTCCCGCCAGGTCCGGGCCGGCCGCACCTCGAAGCCGGAGGGTCCTGGAGCGTCGAGGAGTCTTTCGAGGAAGGCCGTATCCATGTTCTCCGGCGAGGGAGAGGTCATCGGGTGTCTCCTGGGTCGTTTGGGTCGGCGCTCGGAGCGCCTCGCGCACGGTACGGGGGGGCCGTCACGTGGCCCGTAAGGTACGAGGGAAGGGGGCCCGCGCCAGCGCTGGACCGGCCTCTACGGCCCGTCGTCCGGCCGGATCTCCTTGGAGGGATCCAGCGGGCGGGCCTCGCGGGGGTCGCGGCGCTCGGGCCCCCCGGCGCCGGCCTCGTCGACACCCGTGGCTCCACCCCACGGAGTCCACACTTCGACGCGGACGGCTCCGGACTCGATCCGCCGCTGGACCCACGCCTTCACCCGGCGTTGGAGCCAGCGCCGACTGGGCGGCAGCAGGAGCGTGAAGCCGGCAATGTCCGTGAGCAGCCCCGGCGTGAGGAGGAAGGCGCCCCCGACCAGCACCGCGAGCCCGTCCAGGAGGGACTGCCCCGGCAGCCGCCCCGCGGCCATCTCCTTCTGGAACGTCACGTACGTGCGAAGCCCCTCCGCCCGGGCGAGCACGGCGCCGAACACACCGGTGACGACCACCAGGCCGAGCGTGGGGAGCAGGCCGACCCACCGACCGAGCTGGACGAGCAGCGCAAGCTCGAGAATGGGCAGGACGATGAACAGGAGAGCCAGGCGTCCGAGCATGGTCGAGCGTACCCGCCCGGCGGGCCTCCGGTCCCGTCGACGGGGACGGACCGAGCGGCGCAGCCCGGTGTAGACGAGGGCCGGAGCGCCCCGGGGCGCCCTTCCCGCGGACGTCCGCCGCAGCAGGGCGACACCCCCCCGCGTCCCACGACCCGCTCGAGGAAGATGGAGCAGACCTATTTCCGGAAGGGCTTCGGCCTCAAGGCCGAAGTCAAGCCGCTCATCGACGCCGAGTACCACTCGGCGCTGGTGGAGCAGATCCGGTCGCGTGGTTACACCCACACGTTCGGCGACGTGACCGTGGAGCTGGCTCAGCAGTTCGGCTTCTGCTACGGCGTCGACCGCGCCGTGGACTACGCCTACGAGACGGTCCGCAAGTTCCCCGACCGGAAGATCTTCCTGGTCGGTGAGATCATCCACAATCCGCACGTGAACCAGCGGATGACGGAGATGGGGATCGAGTTCGTCTACCCCGACGACGCCGGCGGTTTCGACTTCGGCCACGTGACGCCCGACGACGTCGTGATCCTCCCGGCCTTCGGCGTGACGCTCGAGGACTTCGAGCGGCTCAAGGAGATCGGGTGCGTCCTCGTCGACACGACGTGCGGGTCGGTCCTCGTGGTCTGGAAGCGGGTGGACCAGTACACCCGGGACGGCTTCACGGCCGTGATCCACGGCAAGTACAGGCACGAGGAATCCCGGGCCACGGCGTCGCAGGTCAACAAGCAGCCCGGCGGCCGCTACATCATCGTGCGGGACATGGAGGAGGTCGAGCTGATCTGCGATTACGTCGCGGCCCGCCCCGGGGCCCTCTCGAGGGAGGCGTTCCAGGAGCACTTCCGGGAGAAGGCGTCCCCGGGGTTCGACCCCGACGTCGATCTCCGCAAGGTGGGGATGGCCAACCAGACCACCATGCTCGCCGGCGAGTCGATGATGATCGGGACCAAGATCCGGGACGCCATGCGCGAACGGTTCGGCGACGAGTATGCGGAGTCGAACTACCGGGCGTTCGACACGCTCTGCTCGGCCACGCAGGAGCGCCAGGACGCGGTCGCCGCCATGATGGAGGACCCGCCGCACGTCATGATCGTCGTGGGCGGATACAACTCCTCCAACACCAACCACCTGGCCCACCTCTGCTCGAAGCACACGCGCACCTTCCACATCGACGACGCGACCAAGATCGACGTCGAGACCGGGACCATCCGCCACAAGCCCGATCTCGGTGCGCATCAGCCCGAGGTCGTGGAGGAGGAGTGGCTTCCGGATGGACCCTTCCGCCTGGGCATCACCGCCGGGGCGTCGACCCCGAACAACAAGATCGGCGAGGCCCTCGTCCGGATCCTCCGGATCCGGGGAATCGAGCTCGAGGAGGAGCCTCCACCGGCCGGGCCGGGCCAGACGACGGAGGGCGAGGCGCGCGCCACCGCGCCCACGTGACGGATCCGGAAGGGGCCGACACGGACCCGACGAGCCCAACTGCAGGAGGAGCGCAGGAATGGATGTCCAGCCGGAACTCGCTTTTCGCAACGTGGAGCCCACCGACGAGCTGAAGGAGCGCATCCTGAGGGGTATCGACAAGCTCGAGGACGTCTACGACCACATCATCACCTGTCGAGTCATGGTCGAGGAGACGAATCCCGGCCGGAAGGCGGGCAGGCTCAACCACGTCCGGCTCGACATCTCGGTCCCGCACCACGACGTGGTCGTCAATCGACATCCCCCGCAGCACCCGGCGAGCCAGGACCTGCCCCAGGCGATCAACGAAGCCTTCGACAAGGCGTGGCGGAAGCTCAGGGAGCTCAAGCGGCAGCAGCGCGAGGACGGTACCGGGCCCGGCCGCGACCTGCCGCCGCACGGGCGCGTGGTGAGGCTGCTCACCGACGACACGGGGGTCCGTTACGGGTTCCTCATGTCACGGGACGGACGGGAGATCTACTTCCACGAGAACGCCCTGGCCGACCTGGAATACGACGACCTGGAGGTCGGGTCGGAGGTGCGGTTCGCCGAGAGATCCGGGAGCGACGGCCCTCGCGCGAGCACGGTGGCCAGGCTGGATCCCAGGAAGGTGGGTCCCACGCAGGAGGAGGAGATCCCCATGCGGAGCTACCCGAGCTGACCGCGCCGCGCCTCAGTCGCGCCGCGCCGCCTCCGACGCCACGCCCTTCCCGAGCTTCTTGAGGAGGGCCCGCAGGACCTCCTTCTCGTCGAGCTCCAGCGGCTCCGTGAGCTCGAGGATGAAGTCGGCGTGGCCGGGAAAGACGCCGCTGATGACCTTCTGCCCTTCGTCGGTCAGCCGCGCGAGCACGACCCGTCGATCCTCCCCCGAACGATCGCGCCGGACCAGTCCCTGTTCCTCGAGCCGGTCCATGACGTACGTCACGTTCCCACCGGTGACGAGGAGCTTCTCCGCGAGCTCCCCCAGCGACAGGGGCCCGAGGTGGTGGAGCGCCTCGAGGATCCCGAACTGCGCAGTCGTGAGCCCGTACTCGGCCACCTTCACGGCCACCGCCCGCGAGAAGGTCGCGTAGCACCGGGCCAGGGCGATCCAGAGCCGCAGCGCCCGCTCCTCCTCCTCGCCCCAGGTGCGTTCCGCCGCCTCCACCGGGACCTCCATCTCCGTATCGGACGTCACGAGCGCGTCTCCCTGTCCGGGTTCTTCCGTCCGTCCCCGCGTCACACGTGGATGGGTCGTCCGAGCGCCGCGAGTGCCCCCTCGGCGACGCCTTCCGACAGGGTCGGATGGGGATGGATCGCCTTCTCCATCTCCTCGACCGTCGACTCCAGGTGGCGCCCCAGCACGAACTCCGCGATGAGCTCGGTCGCGTGGGGTCCCACGATGTGCGCGCCGAGGATCTCGGAGTACTTCGTGTCCCGGACGACCTTGATGAATCCGTCGGTGTGGCCGGCCGCCACCGCGCGACCGACGCCCACCCACGGGAACTTCCCGACCTGGACGTCGAAGCCCCGTTCCTTCGCCTGCCCCTCGGTGAGGCCCACGGACGCGACCTCGGGGTGGCAGTAGGTGCAGTTGGGCACGTTGGCGTAGTCCACGGTGCCATGTCCCTGGCCCGCGATGTGCTCCACGCAGACGATGCCCTCGTGGCTGGCCTTGTGGGCCAGGAGCTGGTTGCCGGCACAGTCCCCGAGGGCGTACACGCCCTCGACGTTCGTGCGGAGGAGCTCGTCGACCACGATGAAGCCGTGGTCGTCGGTCTCGACCCCCACCGAGTCCAGCCCCACGTCCTCCGTGTTGGGCTGCCTCCCCACGGCCAGGAGCACCCGGTCGACGTCCATCTCGTGATCGTCGCCCTTCGCGTCCTTGAAGCTCACGTGGACGCCGTCCTCCCGTACCTCGGCGGACTCGAGACGGGCGGAGGTGTAGATGTCCATCCCCCGCTTCTTGTAGGTGCGCTCCATGAACTTCGAGACGTCTTCGTCCTCCAGGGGGAGGATCCGCTCGAGCGCCTCGACGATCGTGACCTGGCTACCGTACGAGTCGAAGATGTCGGCGAACTCCATGCCGATGGCCCCCGCACCCACGACGAAGAGGCTCTCGGGCGCCGAGGTCTGCTGGAGGGCTCCCGTGGAGGAGAGGACCCGGTCCTCGTCGATCTCGAGGAAGGGCAGACCGCGAGGGCGCGATCCGGTGGCCACGATCACGTGATCGGCCGAGAGGGTCCGGGGCCCGTCCTCCGTCTGGACCTCCACCTCTCCCCGCCCCGCCAGCCGACCGTATCCCTGGACGTGCGTGATCCCGTTCTTCTTGAAGAGGTGGCCCACGCCCCGGCGCATCTGGTCGGCCACCTTGCCACTCCGCTCCTGGGCCGGCCCGAGGTCGAAGGTGAGGTTCTCCGCCGAGATGCCGTGCTTCTCCCCACCCTTCATCTCGTTCACCAGCAGGGCGCTGGTGAGGAGGGACTTCGTGGGGATGCAGCCGATGTTCAGGCAGACCCCGCCCAGGTCCCGGTCCTCGACGCAGGCCACCTCCATCCCCAGCTGCGCCGCGCGGATGGCGGCCACGTACCCGCCGGGACCGCTGCCGACGATCACCAGATCGAAGCTGTCGTTTCCGTTCGAGCTCTCAGCCACGTGGGTCACCTCTCCCGATCAGATCGAGGACGGACGCGGGGTGCCGAACCACAGGGAGTCTGCCGATCGGCCGTTCGAGGGGTTAACCCCGTTCGTCGGGCGGGGTTTCGCCCGCGGACAGGGGCCGTGGCGACGACGCCAGCGCGGCGGCCCCGAGACCCAGCGCCACCCCCGCCACGACGTCGGTGAGGTAGTGGAATCCCGCGTAGACCGCTCCCACCGCGAGGAGCAGGGCGAGCACCGAGACCACGACGCCGACCCGGCGCTGGAAGCGGAGCGCCATGACGGCCTGGGCCACCGCGAGGGAGACGTGCGAGGAGGGGAACGCCGCGCCCCGGCTCGACCCCGCCTCGAGGATCGTCAGCGCCACGGATCGCACGGGCCCTCCGGGGGCCGAGGAGGCCGCCACGTACCGGGGTCCCTGGACCGGCCACACGATCATGACCGCGAAGGCGGCCAGCATGGCCAGGGACATGGCCAGGACCGTCCGATCGAACGCGTCCCGGCGAGCCGCGGGGTCGCGGGGCCCGGCCAGCCCGACCCAGAGGAGAGCGGGGGGCACGTAGATCAGGGCGTAGTAGGAGAGGTAGGCGAGGTGGAGGAGCTCGCTCACCCAGGGGACGGGCAGGGCGGTCGCCCAATCGAGGGAAGGTTGGCCTCCGAAGAGCACCGCGTCGGCCCGGCGGAGGGCCTCGTCCCGGTAGAGCACCGGACCGGGGAGGGCCCCCATGAGGAGGGGCAGCTCGGCGTACAGCAGGGGGAGGACCAGGGGGAAGGTCCAGTCCGCGAGCCCTGCGATGACGCCGCGGGCCGGGGCGCCGGGGACCCGCCGGGGCGGTCCACCGCGCCACACGGCCCACACCCAGGCCAGGAGGGCCAGGTGGAGAGGAACGATGAGGGCCTGACCGGACCCGCCCGCGAACGGAACGAAGACCGCCAGGGGCGAGGTCGCCGCGAGATACGCCAGCAGCGGTCCGGCCCAGCGGGGGCGATGGCCTCGGATCGTTCCTCCGCTTTGCATCCGGCCTCGACGGGGTCCATAATTCGGCGGTCTGAAGGGAGGCCCCAACCGTACGGCCGAGCGCCGTCGGGTCGCCACCCCCGTCCAACCCACGCTCCCCCCGGCCCCCGTGTCCCTGACTCTCCACCGTCTCCGGGGCTGGAGGGCCCCGGCCCGCTTCGTGGCGTCCCGGGCCGCCCTGCACCCCCCCGGCCGTTTCCCCGCCTGGACCCCCACGCTCCCGGCGCTGGCGCGGCACCTCCTCGGCCGCCGGCACCCATTCTGGAAGGAGGCCGATCGGGCCCTCTTCGTGGCCCGGCGGGCGGGACGGGACGTCGGCCGGATCGCCGCCATCGAGAACCGTGCCCACACCCGGCTGCACGGCGACGCCACCGGCTTCTTCGGCTTCTTCGAGGTCGCCGACGACCCCGACGCCGCAGCCGCGCTCGTCGAAGCCGCGCGCGACTGGTTGGACGAGCGGGGGCTCGAACGGATCCGCGGCCCCGTGAGCCCGTCCATGAACTACGAGTGCGGCTGTCTCGTCGAGGGCTTCGACGGGCCCAACGCCTTCCTGACGCCG
>JASFUL010000257.1:0-7724 GCA_050050315.1 Gemmatimonadota bacterium | reverse complement strand
TCCGCGCGGAGACCGGTAATTATTTGTTTCCCGTCGCCCCGACAAGCTCCAAGCACTTCCGATGAGACGAGCCGCACCCCCGGGCACGTACGCGCTCCTGCTCCTGGCCCTCCTCGCTGGCCAGTCCGCGGAGGCTCAGAGCCTCCGGGGATCGAGCGCCTCGTTGGACATCCAGAACCGCGTCGCGCGGGAGCACGACTACTCCTATCTGCGCACCGGAAACCAGGTGAGGCGCTTCGTGCGTGCCGGCTACCTCGTGCCGATCCGCGGAGGATCCGACTTCGAGCTCCACGCCGTCTCCTTCCCCTACGCGCGGCCGGAGGTAGCGGTCTTCCTCGAGCGTCTCGGTCGCCAGTACCGGAACGCGTGCGGGGAGAGGCTGGTGGTCACGTCCCTGACACGTCCCCAGAGTCGTCAGCCCCGCAACGCCTCGTCACGGTCGGTCCACCCCACCGGCATGGCGATGGACCTGCGGCGCAGCTCGTCCCCGCGCTGCCGGCGGTGGCTCGAGGACGTGCTCTTGAGCCTCGAGCGAGGGAAGCTGCTCGAGGCCACGCGCGAGCGGTACCCGCCCCACTACCACGTGGCCCTCTTCCCCCATCAGTACGTGGCCTACGTGGAGCGGATCACGCAACGCCAGGTCGAGCCTCCGGCCACGCGCCTGGCCAGCTTCGACCTCCAGCCGTACGAGGTGCGCCCCGGGGACTCGCTGTGGACGATCGCCAGGACCCACGGCACCACGGTGGAACGCCTCAGGAGCGAGAACGACCTGAACGGCAGCCGGATCTACGCCGGCCAGGTCATCAAGGTCCCCGTCCGCCGCTGACCCTCGGACCCGGCGTCCCCTCGTCGGGGGCGTCCCCCCACAGCAGCTCCATTCCCTCTTCGTACGGGATGAGATCCTGTCCTCTACGGGCGCCCGGCGCGTGGACGTACGCCGTGCGCCCGGGGAAGCGCGCCAGCACCCGCGCGTTCGAGGAGGGGCCCAGGTCCCGGTACAGCAACAGGGGGCCGCCGCCGCCGGGCAGCGCGGTCTGCCACAGCAGGGGGGCGAGCTCGACCCCACCGAAGCGGTCCGCCGCCACCTCGCGGGCGCACACGGGCTCGAGGCGTCCGGGACCCAGGAAGACCCGGACTCCTCCGACCTCCCTCGGCACGAGGGCCGCGGGCCTGCCGGGCCGGGGCTCGAGATCCAGGGGAGGGAGCGCCGCGGGCGCCTCGCCCCGGGAGCGAGCCCGCTCGTACAGGTGGACCCGGCAGAGGTCGTTCCGCCGCAGGGCCGTCTCCACCGAGTCACGACGCATCCCCGCCGCGGCCAGCCGGGCAGCCACCCGGCCGGCCCAGCTCCCGTGGACGAAGACAAGAGCCGGGGCGTCGGCGGGCAACGGTGGGGGGGTCGCCCGGGCCAGGGCGTCGGGGCGCCACCGATACGCGTCGACCCGGGACGGCAGGATGTAGAACGCCCCCGCGGGCAAGGCCAGGATGGCGGCCCAGACGAGGACCGCGGAGGCCGAGCGGCGGCTCCACGTCGACGCGACCCTCCCGGTCGCGCCCGGGTCCCGCCCACCCTCGACCAGGCCGACGCCCGCGACGGCCGAGAGGGCCGCCCACGCCGGCGCGGCCTCGAGCAGCATGCGTGGACCCATGTGTTGCCCGTGGTGCCAGTAGAAGGCGTTGGCGGCCACGGGAAGGAGCGCCCATCCCACCAGGATCCGGGTTCCTCTCGACAGGCCGGGCACGACGAGGAGGAAGAGGCCCACGAGGAGCGGGCCGGAGAGCGGCGTCTCGAAGAGGTGCAGCCCGAGGGTCGCCACGTCCGCGGCGGTGTACCCCAGGGCCTCCCGTAGACCGTACAGGTTGCCCCAGGGGTCGGGATGGAAGCCGAGCCCGTGGGCGGGACCGAAGGCGACCTCGTATCCCAGCCGGAGCGGGGCCCCGAAGACGCGACGGTCGTACCCGAGGAGGGCGAGGGCGAAGGGGAGCCCGCCCAGCGCGGTCCAGCCAACCCGGGCGCCCAGCCAGGCGAAGGAGCGCCCCTCGCGCCACCACGTCGTCAGCAGGACCCCGAGGGAGAGGAAGGCGCCGAGGACCAGGCCGGACCACGGGCGGGCCGCGACGGCGAGGCCGGCCATGGCGCCGGCCGGGAGGGCCCAGGCCGACGCGCCCCCGGAGCTCCGAAGGGCGAAGTAGAGGGTGCCGGCGGCGCAAGCCGCGACCGTCGCGTGGCTCAGGTAGCCGCTGCCGGCGAAGACGAGGAACGGGCTCAGCGCCACCAGGAGCCCCGCCAACCGGGTCGTGCCGGGCCGCTGCGGATACAACCGGTCCACCGCCAGGTAGGTGAAGGCGGCGGTGAGGCCGAGGAGCAGCGGACCGACGAGCCAGGGGGCCCCCAGGAGGTGACCCGCCGCCAGGAGCGCCGTATGCCCGGGGGGGTAGACCGAGGCCCACCCCTCGGGCACGAGCACGCTGTTCTGGACGAGGCGTCCGGCGGGGGAGGGAACGGGGGCGGCCAAACGCCCCGCCGCGAAGTAGCGCGCGTGGAGGAGCTGAACCATCGCGTCGAACAGCCTCGGGAGCCCCCGGTGCACGCCGCGGGCGACGGCCACGCCCGTGCCGAGGGCCGCGGCGCCGAGGATCGCGGCGAACGTGGCCGGCCGGGGTCGTGAGAGCAGACCTCGAATCCGGTCGAGGGCCGGCCGCAGCCGACCCAGCGGCACCATCAGCCCGAGCGCGAGCGCGGCGAGGAGGAGCGTCGCGGTTCCCCAGAGGACCAGGCCCTGGGCGGCGTCGGTCACGGTCACGGTCGCCGCGGCGGCGGGTCCTCCCCGGTCCGGGCTCAGCAGACGGTGCACCGGGAGGAGGAGCATCGCCAGGAGAACCACGCCGACGGCCCTACGGGCCCGGCGCAGGAGCGTCGAGGGGGTCACGCCCAGAGGTCCACGAGCTCGAAGGCGTCGACGTCCACGAGCCCGCGGTCCGTGATCTTGAGGGACGGGATCACCTCCAGCCCCAGGAAGGACATGGCCATGAAGGGGTCGTGGAGCGGCGAGCCGAGGGCCCGGGCGGCGCCGACGACCCGGTCGAGCCGTGTCCGGACCTCCTCGATGGGGAGCAGGGACATCAGGCCGCCCACGGGGAGCGGAAGGGTCGTCCGCACCTGCTCGCCGTCGGCCACCGCCAGCCCGCCGCCCATCCTGGCCACCGCCCGGGCGGCGGTCAGCATCGACGGATCGTCGGCGCCCACCGTGATGAGGTTGTGGTGGTCGTGCGCGACCGTCCCGGCGACGGCTCCCCGACGGAGCCCCACGCCGCTCACGAGGCCGAGGCCGACCCGCCCGCTGCCCCGGTGGCGCTCCACCACCGCGATCTTGAGCAGGTCCCGTTCCGGGTCCGCGACCACCTCCCCGTCGCGCACCGTGGGCTCCTCGAGGAGCGCCCGCGTGACGAGCTGATCCTCGACCAACCCGATCACGCGAGCCCGCGCCCCTCGCGCTTCGATTCTGAACGTGTCCCGCTCGAGGCGGACCGACATGGAGGGGGGCGGGGGCGTCGGCGTCTCCTCCGCCCACGGCAGGGCGCTGCCGCCCCGGGCTACCAGGCGCCCTCCGCTCCACACCCGGTCGACCCGGAGTCCGGGCAGGTCGGAGTCGAGCACCACCAGGTCGGCCCGCCGGCCGGGGGCCACGGCCCCTCGGTCCCGGAGGCCGAAGTACCCGGCCGGGTTCAGGGTCGCCATGCGGATCGCTTCGAGGGGCTCGATCCCCGCGGCCATGACCCTCCGGAGCATGAAGTCGATTCCGCCCTCGTCCAGCAGGTCGGGTGGCTGGCGGTCGTCGGTGCAGAGGGCGGTCCGGCGGACGTTGGCGGGCGTGAGCGCGGGGAGGAGGGCCTCCAGGTTGCGGGCGTTCGTGGCCTCCCTCAGGAAGACGAACAGCCCCCGCCGGAGCTTCTCGGCGGCCTCGGCGGGCGTCGTGCACTCGTGGTCGGACGACGGGCCGGCCGAGGCGTACGCGGCCAGCTGCCGACCCGTCACCCCGGGGGCGTGCCCGTCGATGGGTCTGGCCCGGAAGGGGTCCGCGAAGCGGGCCAGCTTGTCGAGCACGTCCGGGGCGCCCCCGATGACGCCGGGGAAGTTCATCACCTCCGCCAGGCCGATCACCCGGGGATGCCTCCCGAGCTCGGCCAGCTCGGCCGCCCCCAGCGCCGCTCCCGCCGTGCCCATGTCGGTGGCCGGGACGCACGAGCTGGCCATCACGAGGACCGAAAGGGGAGCCGCCTCGCTGGCGGCGAGCATCCACCGCACGCCCTCCAGGCCGTGGACGTTGGCGATCTCGTGGGGGTCGGTGACCACGGTGGTGGTTCCACGGGGAAGGACGGCCCGCGCGAACTGGCCCGGCCCCACAAGGCTCGACTCGATGTGGACGTGGGCGTCGAGGAAGCCCGGGAGTAGCCAGCGCCCGCCCAGCTCGACGACCTCGGACGCGTCGTACCCCTCTCCGACGCCCACGACGGTTCCGTCGGCGACCGCGACGTCGACGCGCTCGATCTCGCCCGACAGCACGTTCAGGAGTCGCGCGTCACGCAGCAGGAGGTCGGCGGCGCGATCGCCCCGCGCCGCGGCCAGCAGGTCCCTCGCGTCCCGATTCATCACGGGTCCTCGGACGGGGTCGTGTAGGGGTGTGGGCCGGGGGCCGGTCCCGCGGGGTGGCGGTCGGCCCACCGGGCCGCCAATCTGAGGGGACGCCGAGCGGCGTGCCACCGTGCGCCCTCCGGACACGATCGAACTCCAGCTCCAGCCAGATGCCCGATTCCAGGCCCGCGTACCTCATCGGACCGCCGTGTCCGCTTCGCGACCGTCTGGTCGCGGACCTCGTCCTGTCCCCCGAAGCCGTGTTCGAGGACGTCTCGCGCTTCCTCGCCGGTGGGTGCGACCCCGGGGTAGTGTTGATCCTCGAGGGCCGCTCTTCGGGAGACGGCGTGGTGAGGCTGCTCGACGCGCTGGCCACGGGCCGGGGTGAGTGGACGCCCTGCCTCGTGCGGGAAGCGGACGGCCGGGCGGAGCTCCGGACGGTCTCCCTCGGGTGGGCCGAGGACCTCGCGGCCGTCGGCGCGTTCAGGCGGGGCGACGAGGACCGCCTCCTCGAGCTCCGGCGCGTCCTCGTCCGCATCGCCCGGTCGCGCCACGACATCAACAATCCGCTGACTTCGGGCATGGCCGAGACGCAGCTCCTCCTCATGGACATCGAGGACGGGCCGACGCGGGAGGTGCTGGAGACGATCCAGGACCAGTTCCTGCGCATCCGCGACCTCGTCGCCGACACCCGGGGCATGCGCCCCGGCCGGGACTGAAGGGCGCGGCGCCCTTGCAAAATGCGATTCTCGATGTTGGCACTATGCAAGGTGCGGCATTAGCGTAGAGGAGATCGGACCGATCCCGTGGGCGTCGCCCTCGGGACGCCGGCGCACGGGCCTGTCCGCGGGAGCGGAACGCTGAAGCTCGAATCCTCCCAGTCCGGCCTCACCTTCGGACGAGTCGACCTTCTCCGGTGGATCTATGCCGGGCGGGTCGCCGTCGTGAGCGGCGTCTTCGTGGGCGCGCTGTACCGCTGGCTCGTCGCCGACCCCCAGCAGACGTTCCTCGCCACGGTGATGTTCGTCCTGGCGCTCGGGGCGTCGGGTCTCTCCTTCTGGCACACCCACGGCCGGTCGCGGGAGGCGGGGAGGGCTTTCCTGTACGCCCAGGTCGTCCTGGACGTGATCCTCGCCACCGGGGTGGTCCACATCACGGGGGGGGCCGACAGCAACTTCGCGCCGCTGTACGTGCTCGTCATCGGGGAGGGCGCGCTCCTGCTGCCGCTGCCGGGGGGCGTGCTGATCGGCGCGCTCGCGTGCCTCCTCTACGTGGCCGACATCCTCCTGTTCCACGCGCAGGACCTGAGTGGAGCCGTCGCCTATCAGATCGGCCTCTTCGGCCTCATCGCGTTCGTCACCGGGTATCTCGGCGATCGCGTCCGGCGGGCCGGCCTCGCGGCGGGCACCGCCGAGAGCGAGCTCCGACAGCTCCGCCTGGACACCAGCGAGATCCTGACCCAGATCGCCACCGGCGTGCTCACGGTGGACGGGCGTGGGCGCCTCGCGTACGTGAACCCCGCGGGGGAAGCGATGCTCGGGCTCGACGGGCGCCGACTCCTCGGGGCGCCGGTGATGGGGATCGTGGACAAGGTGGCACCGGGGATGGGTCTCGTGCTGCGTCGCGCCCTCGAGCGGGGGATTTCCACCGCCCGCTTCCGGACGGTGACGATGCGGGGCAACGAGAACCTGGTGCTCGGCGTGAGCACCGCCGTGCTCCAGCGAGCGGACGGCGGTCCACCGTCGGCCACCGCCATCTTCCAGGACATCACGGAACTGGAGCGCGTGGCGGCCCTCAATCGTCGGGCCGAGCGACTCGAGGCGATCGCCGAGCTGTCGGCATCCCTGGCACACGAGATCAAGAACCCCCTCGCGTCCATCCGCAGCGCCGTGGAGCAGTTGACCCACGCCCCGCTGGACGGGGACGATCGGGCGACCCTGGAGAGGCTGGTGATCCGCGAGTCCGACCGGCTGAGCCGGCTGCTCTCCGAGTTCCTGGAGTTCAGCAGCCTCCGCATGGGGCGGAGCGAGACGGTCGACCTGGCGGCCCTCGTCCGGGAGAGCGTCGACGTGGTCCAGCAGCATCCGGAGGCCACCGAGGGGATCGAGATCGTCTGCCGCGGCCTGGACGAGGCCCTTCCCGTGGCCGGGGACGCCGATCTCCTGCACCGGGCCGTCTTCAACCTGCTCCTGAATGCCGTCCAGTTCTCCGCGCCCGACGGAACCGTGACGGTGGAGGTGGAGCGGAGCGCGTCCACCCCGGAGGGCGTCGACCTGCCGGACGCGGTACGACTCACCGTCCTGGACACCGGACCGGGCGTGTCGGAGGAGGACCAGAGACGGATCTTCGATCCGTTCTTCACCACCCGGTCCGGCGGGAGCGGCCTGGGTCTGGCCGTGGTCCACCGGGCGGTCGAGGTCCACGAGGGGGCGGTCCTGGTCGGGGCGGCGCCCGGCGGTGGCGGTGAGTTCACCATCTACTTGCCGGGGACGGGCGCGGCCCCAGTCGCGGCATCGCGGGAGGCCACGTGAGTCCAGACGAAGGCCGGTCCGTCCGGATCCTGGTCGTCGACGACGAGACGGGGATCCTCGACACCCTGGAGATCCTCTTCCGGGGCGAGGGCTACGACGTCCTCACGGCGTGCACCGGGAAGGAGGCCCTGGAGCGGCTGGAGAGCGGGTCTCCCGACATCGTCCTGAGCGACATCCGGATGCCAGGGGTCACGGGGCTCGAGGTGCTGCAGAAGGCGCGGGACGTGGACCCGGAGGTGGCGGTCATCCTGATGACCGCGCAGGCGTCGCTCCAGTCCGCGGTGCGGGCCGTGAACGAAGGCGCCTACTACTACCTCCAGAAGCCCTTCGCGAACGACGAGCTCCTGGCCATCTGCGCCCGGGCCGCCGAGGCCCGGCAGCTCAAGGCCGAGAACCGGAGCCTCAAGAAGGAGATCCGCAGGCGGTCGTTGAAGGAAGGGTCCCGGCCCGTGGGCAAGAGCCGGAGCTTCACGGAGGTGCTCGACCTCGCCGAGACCGTGGCTCCCACCGACTCGACGGTCCTCATCAGCGGCGAGAGCGGGACGGGCAAGGAGGTGGGAGCC
>JASFUL010000256.1:0-7738 GCA_050050315.1 Gemmatimonadota bacterium | reverse complement strand
CGAGGATCGAGAGGGCTGGCGGTACCGTTCTGTGGATCTTCGATTGATGAGGAGGGCGTGGTTGGAACGGACGAAGTTCAGGGAGTTCGTCGATTCGGCTCGTGAGGAGCTGAGCCGTGCCCTCACTCCGCACGGGTTCGAAGAGACACCGCTCTTCGAGGTGCTCGACAAACTGAGGAAGTTCCACTGGCCGCGCCGGGAGGAATGGAAGGTGGACGCCGTGGAGCTCTGGTATCGGAAGACGATGCCAGACGCGTTGTCCGTTTCTCTGCGGATCTATCTGCCAGGTGAGCGGGTGAGGATGACCGGGGAGACCGAGCTCGGATTGCTCTTCGACGGGATCGAGCTCGATGCGCTGACCCGCCGGTCAAGGCCTTATTACGTCAAAGGTCTGCTGGTGACCCCGGACCGACTCGCGAGTCGGATTGCCAAGGATGTCGAGCGAGGGCTCCATTGGTTCGAGGCGTTTCAAAGCCCGGGAGAGTGTCGTCAGCGGCTGGAGGCGGGCAAGACGATGTGGGGGTCCGGTTCGAGCAAAGTCCATGACGAGCTCCGCAGCCGGTTGCAAGGAGAATGATTCCGTGACCCGCCTTCCCGCAATCGAAGCAGACCTGCCAATCGTGACCGCCTTCCAGCAGTTCGTCCGCTCGGCGCACGACCAGCTCGGGCGTCGGCTCGCCGGGTATGGCTTCGCCCGCGAACCCGTTCCCGAAAGGCTGGAAAGAGCTCATAACTTCTACTGGGTGCAGGGGAAGGCGTGGCGCAACGAGGCGGTGAGGCTCTTCTATCGTAGACCTCACGACAATGCGTTCCGTCTCGACTTCGGGATCTACCTGCCCGTCGAAGGCCGAGAGGAGGCCACCGCCGTCACTCCGGCCGGAAACCTCCTGGACGGCGCGAATCTCGACTGGCTCGTAGGCCGGAAGAAGCCCTATTACCTTCCGGTGTTCTTGGGACGCCCGCGGGTGTCGCGCGCGGCATCGTTCGCCAGAACGATCGGTCGCGACGTGGAGGGGAGTCTCGACTGGTTCGAGGGCTACCGACGCCCGCTGGACTGTCTGAAGAAGCTGGAACGGGGAGAGACCGTCGGGGGCACGCGCGCGGGGATGCCTACCACGCCCTGCGGATCATCTGAAGAAAGCAGTCGACTCAGAGCCTGAAGAGTGAACCCGATGATGACTGGCCGGCCGAAGCGTGCAGCGCACCGATCCAACGATTTCTTCCAATGGAAGAGGTCGTGAGGGACACCGGAATGACGCCGATCCGAGCAGGAGAGCCAAGGGATCCGATGGAAGGGAAGAGCTGATGGGACGTTCGAGCAGATGGTGCATGGTTCTGGTCCTCTCGGTGACCGCCCCGCTCCTGGCCGCCCCCGCCCCCCGCCCGTCGGCGTTCTACGGCGCGGTGACGGTAGGTGGTGCGCCGGTGGCTCCGGGCACGCCGGTGTCGGCGTGGCTGGGCGGGGAGCCGTTCGCGGAGACGGGGACGTTCGAGGTGGACGGGGCGTCGGTCTTCCGGCTGGACGTTCCGGGGGACGTGGCGGACACGGCGGCGGTCGAGGGCGGGGTGGAGGGGCAGGAGGTGGTGTTCCGGATCGGCAACGCGGTGGCGGCGGAGACGGCGCTCTGGTCGGACGGGACGGTGACGCGGGTCGACCTGACGGCCGCGGCGGGTCCGGATCTCGGGGTGGCCAAGGACGACGGGCAGGCGATCGCCCGGCCCGGGGACCTGCTGACCTACACGCTCACCGTCACCAACGCCGGCCCGGGCCCGGCGGCGGGGATCGTCCTGGAGGACCCGGTCCCGGCGGGGACCTCGTTCGTCGCGGCGAGCGACGGCGGGGCGGCGGCGGGTGGGGTGGTGGTCTGGCCGGCGTTCGAGCTGGCGGACGGGGCGTCGGCGAGCCGGACCCTGACGGTCGAGGTGGCGTCGTCGTTCCCGGCGGGGACCACGGCGATCGTCAACACCGCGAGCGCCCTCGACGACGGGGCGAACGGCGCCGACCCGGACCTGGCCAACAACTCCGCCACCGACTCCGATGCCCTGGAGGGCGGGCCGGACGTGGTGGTGACCAAGAGCTCCGACCTGGCGGCGGCCACCCCGGGGGCGGACGTGGTCTACACCCTGACCCTCGAGAACCGGGGCTTCCAGCCGGCCACCCGGGTGGTGCTCACCGACACGCTGCCGGCGGAGGAGACCTTCCTCTCCGCGAGCGACGACGGCCGGGCGGTCGACGGGGTGGTCACCTGGCCGGCGGTGGATCTGGCGGTGGGCGAGGTGCTCACCCGCACGGTCCGGGCGCGGATCGACGCGACCCTGCCGCCGGCCCTGGACGAGCTGGTCAACAGGGCCGAGGCGCCGGTGGCCGGCGACGTCGAGCCGTCGGACAACGCCTTCGCCCACACCCTGCCGGTCGCCCGGCAGACCGACGTGGCGGTTCTCTCCGTGGACGCTTCCGGGACGGTGACCGACCCGCAGAGCCTGGCGATCGGCGGCAACGTGTCGGTCGAGCTGACCAACCGGGGCACCGAGGACGCGGCCGGCTTCGACGTGGCGATCTTCGAGGACCTGGACGGCGACGGGGCGCTGACCTCCGGCGCCGACAACCTGCTGGGCACCGCGGAGGTTGCGCTTCTCGCCCCCGGTGAGAGCGCGGTCGTTCCGGTGCCGGTCTCCGGCACGGTGCTCTTCCGGGACAATCTCCTCTACGCCCTCGCCGATCCGGACGGGGTGCTGAACGAGCTGGACGGCGCCAACAACGTGGACCACTCGGGCCGGGACTGCGCCTCGATCCCGGCGCCCGGAGACTTCTCCCCGGTGGTCGAGCTCTCCTGGCCGCTGCCGGAGACGGTGGACAGCTTCTCGGCCGACAGCCTGTCGACGCCGCTGGTGGTCCAGCTCACCGACGACGATGGCAACGGCCGGCTGGACGAGCGGGACGTGCCGGACCTGGTCTTCGTCACCTACGACCTGTCGTTCCCGCTCAACCCGGCGCCCCGTCTGCGGGCGATCCGGGGCGACACGGGAGCGACGATCTGGGACGCCTTCCCGCCGATCTCCGGGCTGTTCCAGACCTTCGCCCTGACCGGTGCGGCGGCCGGCGACATCGACCGCGACGGCCGTCCGGAGATCGTCGTCTCCACCTTCGACACGCGCGGCCCCACGGGCCGGCCCAACCGGATCGCCGCCTACGAGCACCACGGCGGCCTCAAGTGGGTGAGCCCGCGCTACAGCACCCATCCGGACGGGGACTCGGTGACCAACCGGGACAACCCGTCGATCGCGGACCTGGACGGCGACGGCACGCCGGAGATCGTGGTCGGGGCGAACGTGTTCAGCAACACGGGGAGCCTGCTCTGGACGGGTAGCGGGGGCCAGGGCTACCAGTCGGCCCGGAACGACGACGGGTTCGACTCGGGGGCGATCTCGATCGTGGCCGACCTGGACCTGGCGGGCGACCCGGAGGTGGTCACCGGCAACACCGCCTACCGCGCGGACGGGACGATCTGGTGGCAGATCCCGATGGACGACGGCTACCCGGCGGTCGGGAACTTCGACGGCGACGACTTCCCGGAGATCGTGGTGGTGTCGCGGGGCGTCGTACGTCTCCACGAGCACGACGGCACGCTGATCTGGTCCGCCGAGCTGCCGGGGGCCGGCGCCGAGGCGGGCGGTGCCCCGACGGTGGCGAACGTGGACGGCGACCCCGCGCCGGAGATCGGCGTGGCCGGCTCGACCCAGTACACGGTCTTCGAGCCGGACGGGTCGGTCAAGTGGCAGGCGCCGACCCAGGACGGCAGCTCCAACATGACCGGCTCGACCGTCTTCGACCTGGACGGCGACGGCCGGTTCGAGGTGATCTACCGCGACGAGACGGCGCTCCGGATCTACCGGGGCGAGGACGGGACGGTGCTCTACGAGCTACCCCTGTCGTCGATCACCCTCAACGAGCAGCCGGTGGTGGCGGACGTGGACCGGGACGGCAACGCGGAGATCGTGGTGACCAGCGACCTGGCCGACGGGGTGAGCGTGCCGGAGCGGACCCGGGGGCTGCGGGTGCTCGGCGACGCCGGCGACCGCTGGATCGCGGCGCGGCCGGTCTGGAACCAGCACGCCTACCACGTCTCGAACGTGGCCGAGGACGGTCACACGGTCCCTGCCCGGGAGGAGCCCTCCTGGCTCGGCCACAACACCTACCGGGCCAACGGGGCGCCGCCGGCGGGCGCGTTCGCCGCGCCGGACCTCTCGGCGTCGCGGATCCGGGTGGATCTCTCCGCCTACCCGACGGCCCTGGCGACGGTGCGGATCGGCAACGGCGGCACCCTCTACGCGGCAGCCGGGCTGCCGGTGGCGTTCTACGATGGAGATCCGGCCGACCCGTCGGCCGGCGCGACGCTCCTCGGCGTCGCCACCGTCGACCGTGATCTCGAACCGGGCGCCTTCGCGGACGTGACCCTCGAAATCCCGACGCCCGCCTTCGGCGCCTCCGAGCTGTTCACGGTCGCCGACGACGACGGCACCGGCGCCGGCGGTCAGACCGAGTGCGACGAGGCCAACAACGTCCACGGCATCCTCTACGACACCGGCGTCCTCGGCCTCCTGCTCGACCTGGAGGACGGCCTGGACGCCGTCCAGCCGGGCGAGACCTTCACCTACACCCTGACGATCGCCAACGGCGGCCTGGCGGCGCGCACCGGCGTGGCCGTCACCCACACCCTCTCGGCGCACGTCAGCGTGGTGAGCGCCTCCGACGGAGGAGCGGAGGCGGGCGGCGTGGTGACCTGGCCGGCCTTCGACCTGCCGGGCGGCGCGACGGCGACTCGCACCCTGACGCTCCGGGTCGATCCGGCGATCCCGCTCTCGGTCACCCACCTCACCAACACCGCCACGGTCACCGACGACGGCAGCGGGGGCCCCGATCCGACGCCGGCCAACAACACCGACTCCGACACCAACTCGCTGCTCACCGTGAGCGCCGACGCCGGCGGCCCCTACACGGGCGAGGAAGGAACGGCCGTCGCCTTCGACGGGTCCGGGTCGAGCGACCGGGACGGCACGGTCGTCGCCTGGGAGTGGGACTTCGACCGCGACGGTGTGGTCGACGCCACCGGCGTCACCGCCAGCCACGCCTTCGACGACGATGGCACCTACCGGGTCGAGCTCCGGGTCACCGACGATTCCGGCGAGCAGGACGTGGACGTGGCCGAGGTGACCGTCTCGAACCTGGCGCCGGCGCTCGACGCCGGCCCCGATCAGACTCTCGTCGAGGGCGACGCGGCCACGCTGATGGCCGCCGTCTTCACCGACCCGGGCGCGGCCGACACCCACACCGCCACCGTCGACTGGGGGGACGGCACCGTCGCCTCCGGTGTCGTCGACCAGGCGGCCGGCACGGTGGCCGCGGGCCACGACTACCCGGACGACGGTGTCTTCCCGGTGGAGGTCTGCGTCACCGACGACGACGGTGCCACCGCCTGCGACCGCCTGACGGTCACGGTGGACAACGCCCCGCCGGTGGTGATCGAGCCCGGCGACGTGGACCTGAGCACCTGGCAGGCAGAGCACTACACCCACACCGGTCATTCCGGGACCCCGACCTGGGTGGTGGCCTCCGACGGCCGGAGCGTGGTCCAGACCCGGAACGCGCCGGCGGCCTTCTTCTTCGGCGACTTCCCCGCGTTCGGCACCCGGGTCCGGGGCCGGATCCGGGTGGAGACCTCCCGCGACGACGACTACATCGGCTTCGCCCTGGGCTACAACCCCGGGGACGTCCAGAATCCGGACGCCGACTTCCTGCTGCTCGACTGGAAGCAGCGGGACCAGGGGGCCGGGCGGGAGGGCCTGGCGGTCTCCCGGGTGACCGGTCTCGAGCCGGCCATCGGCAGCCACGAAGGGGAGACCATCGAGGAGCTGGCGCGGGGCAACCGCTTCGGGAGCACCGGCTGGCAGGACTACCGGGAGTACGAGTTCACCATCGAGTTCACCCCCGGCCGCCTGCGGGTGTTCGTCGACGGCGTGCTCGAGATCGACCTGACCGGCGCGTTCTCCGGCGGCCGGCTGGCGTTCTACAACGCCTCCCAGGAGCGGGTGCGCTACCGGGCCTTCTCGGTCGAGTCCCTGGTCGCCGACGAAGGCAGCCTCCTGGCCGTGGCCACCGCCTTCGGCGACCTGGGGGTGCTCGACACCCACACGGCGACCGTGGACTGGGACGACGGCACGGTGGAGCCGGCCGCCGTGGACGAGGAGAGCGGCTTCGGCACGGTGACCGCGGAACACGTCTACGCGGACGACGCCGCGCCCGCCGTCGAGGTGTGCGTCACCGACGACGACGGGGGCACCGGCTGCGGGAGCTTCCCCGCCGTGATCAACAACCTGCCGCCGGTGGTGGATGCCGGCGGCGACCGGCTCGCCTACACCACCGAGGGCCTGGACGTGACCGCGCCGTTCGCCGACGGCGGCCTGCTCGACACCCACACGGCGACCATCGACTGGGGCGACGGCACCGTCGAGACCGTGCCCGCCGAGGCGACCGACGGCTCCGGCACGCTCACCGGCAGCCACGCCTACGCCGCCGAGGGGGAGTACGCCGTCCAGGTCTGCGTGACCGACGACGACGGGGGCACCGGCTGCGACCGCTTCCGGGTCACCTGGCTGGTGCCGGTGGTGGACCTGGCCGTCAGCAAGCGCGCCGACGCCCGCGCGGTGCGGCCGGATCAGACGCTCCGCTACGACCTCTTCGTGGAGAACCAGGGGACCCGCGAGCCCGAGACCGTGGTGGTGACCGACACGCTGCCGGAGACGCTCGACTTCGTCTCGGCCGGCTCCGGCGGCGTCTACGACCCGCTGGCGCACACGGTCACCTGGCAGTTCCCCGTGCTCCGCTACCGGGAGCGGGTCCACCTCGAGCTGACCGCGCGGGCGCAAGGCACGCTGCCCTTCGACACCCCGGCGCTCAACACCGTGACCGTGACCGACGACGGCCGCTTCGGCGCCGACGAGGACCCGGCCGACAACGGCGCGAGCGCCACGGTGCGTCTATGGGACGGCGCCACGCCGATCGTCGACGCCCGGGCGCCGGTCAACCTCTCGCGCACCGCGGACGTCTTCGCCGACGCCAGCTCCGAGGGGGGCCTTTCGGTCTCGGTCTCCCGGGTGATCGACGGCAACCCGAACACCTCATGGTTCACCGCGTGCGGCGACGCCGCCAACCAGGGGGGCTCGCCCTTCGCCGAGGTGGTGCTGCCGCGGGACGCCACGGTCCACGAGCTGCGGGTCCTCGGCAACCGCCAGAACGCCAATGGCCGGGACATCTTCACCGGGCGCTTCCAGCTCTTCGACGCCGAGGGCGCCGAGCTCTTCGACTCCCACGAGCTGGCGCTCCCGGCACCGGTCCGCGACCTGGCGCTGCCGATCCCGTCGACCGCCGGCGTGCGCCGGGTGCGGTTCACCTCCACCGACGACGAGAGCTGCAACCCCGGCCTCGCGGAGATCGAGGTGATCGGCTTCTACGGCGATTCGTCGGGGGACGGGATCCCCGAGGGCGGAACCCTCGACCTGGACGCGGCGTTCTTCGACAGCGATCCGGCCGAGGGGCACTCCGCCACCATCGACTGGGGGGACGGCACGACCGAGGCCGGGCTGCTCGACCAGAGCGGCGCCGACGGCACCGTCGACGGCCGGCACGTCTACCCGGAGGACGGCGCGTTCGTCGTCCAGGTGTGCGTCACCGACGCCGAGG